>QIHJ01000313.1 GCA_003229065.1 Candidatus Dadabacteria bacterium | reverse complement strand
GCAGAGCTTTCGTTGTGGTACAGGTTGAAGTTTTCAACTTTCAGCTGCTCAGGCGCTATAGTTACTACGATACTCTCCCTGTTATCGAGCTTCGTGTCTTCCAAGAAGAGCTTAAGGTCTGAAATCTCTATCTTCTTTTCCTCTGCGTTCAACCCGCTTAATATTGTATCAATCTCGTATTTGAACTGATCGTTCTCAACGATATCCACGCTGAGCTTAATACCCTCTGACTCGCTTTGTGCCTTAATGTTAACACTCTGAATCGCTCTATTACTTACAGTTGCGTTCTCTACTTTTAACTCGGCGTCCAGATCCGGATTTGCAAGATCGATAGTGCCGCTTCCTCTGAGACTTACGCTCTGTGCGCCCATTCCTTCTTTCACACTGAGCTCAGACGCTTCAAGATCAATACTCAGCGAAGGACTTGTAATCTCGCCCTTTACGTCTCCAGCCGCTTTCATAGCGCCTGCAAACTCTGTGTCTGCTACTAGGTTCGATATGAAGCTCAGGTCCTTAACTTCAAGGTCATAGCTCAGATCAACACCTTTAGCATCCGCTTTGTTTCCTTGTGCTGTAATAGTGAACTCGTCTGAGATTATAGAAAGCGTCTTCACGTCCAGGAACTCATCTTCAAGCGATATGTCTACGTCGCCGCTCTTTATATCGATACCGAATATACTTGAGGGCTCGATATCCCCTTTGACTTCGGCGGACAAGTTCGGCAGGAAATCCCCTTCAAGAGGTATTTGACCTTTAATATAGAGCTTTGAGGTAATCTGGCTTGCAAGCTGGTTGTTGTCCAGTATTTGGGACAGGTCGACATTGCTCAGGCTCGATGTAAGATCGATACCGAGATTTGTTTTAGTATATTCCACTAACCCGCTCAGCTTTAAGTCGCCCGCGCTCTCACCCTGTATCTCAAAGTTCTCAACGTTGCCCTTAACCGTGATATCGTCGAATTCAACCCAGTCGGCCTCTGCATTCAGAGTCGCATTTAATATAGCTCCAAGCTCCGTATTGAATCCTTTCGCCTCGGTTTCTCTCTGTTCCTTAAAAAGTGAAAATATCTCTTTGGTTTTTATATCGTTTAATGAAACGTCAAGGCTAAAGTTATTCGCACCCTCTTTTGTTATTAACCGGGACAGGTTCCCGCTCCCGCTTATTAATATTTCACCCAGATCACTCTGTATACTTCCATCCCCGATCTCAAGCGATGATCCGTTTACGCTGATTTTCTCAATCGCCCCCGTAAGCTTTCTGCCGAGCAGCACAGACTCGGGGATGTCGATGCTTGCCTCTGCTAATAGTTCTTTTTTATCTTTGTATATACCGCTTCCTTTGGTACTTACGCTTATAGTTCCCAGGTTTTCCAGTTCGTAATTTTCAACCGAAGCCTCATATGAGAATTCAGGGCTTGTGTTAAGAGCGGTAACAGATGCATTTAGTTTAATCTCAGAGCCGTTAAGAACCAGAGTTAAACTCTCTATATCCGCCTTTTCCTGAGAATAGTTAGCTTTTACGGAAAGACCTTCGACACGCAGCTTGGGAGAGGTCGCGTAAACGTCCGCATTTTTGATATTAAGATCAATCTCACGGTATATATCGATCAAATTAACACTCAAGTCTATTTCAGGTATAGTGAACGCGCTTAGCGTACCTGACTCTCTGTCCTCAATTCTTATCTCGCCTTCCCTAAGAAGAAACTGTTTTAGTATTATGCTCCAATCAGGGAAAGTGTTTTCCTTCTCCTCAGATTTCTCCTTTTCCTCTTCTTCTTTATTCCCGATTTTGGCGAAGTTCCACATGCCGTCCTTATACTTCACCATATTTACATCCAGGCCGTGAATTTCCAGGTCGTATATGGGAATGATCTTGCTGAACAGTAAAGACCCGTCCAGCATGTGCGGAATAGAGTAGTCGAGCGAAACCTCTTTTACCGTCACGAAGCTCTCTCCTTCCACTATGAATGAGACGTCTCCGAGTTTTATATTGTTAAAGAAGTTTCCTTCCAGGCGCCCTATCGTAAACACCTGTCCTGTAGTCGAGCTTACGATGCTTTCAGTGGTCCTTCTGGCGAAATCTCTGAAATACTGGGTTTGTGTGAAGAAAAAAGCCCCTACCAAAAGGATTATTACAAGGATGAAGAATATTAGTACCGTGAGTAAGATTTTCCGACGCATAATTAAATATTATTAGGGACTACCGGGCCTTTAATCTGGTTTTTATTTACCCTCTTCAAATCATTTCACAGTATACCCTATGGCCTCACTAAATTACACGGCTATAAAGGACTCAATCTAGTAAGGATTAAGCCCAAGCTGTAGCTAAGCCTTAGACACTTTATATATTCCGCCCAGGATCAAAAGCCCTCCGACAAGAATTCCGGGATCGAGCGGGTTCCCCAGCAGAAGCCAGTCGAATAGAAGGCCGAAAACCGGAACCAGCATGGATGAAAAAGTCAGTATATTTATATCCATCTTCTTGAGTAGATAAAACCATATCGTAAAATCGACTGCCGAGGCTATAATTCCCGTGAATAACAATATGTATATAGAGTGTGCGTTTAAGTCCACATTGAAAACCCCCTCTGTAGGGGCCGCTAATAGGGCAAGCCCTATCGCCCCGAAAGCGAGCTGCAAGCCGCTCATTGCATAGATGTCTTCTCCGGCCATACGCTTTTTAACCCATATATTCGAGACTGCCCAGGATACCGCGCCTGCCAATATCAATAGCTCGCCAAGCAGTATCTGCATGTTTTGATTAACGAGTGTGTCCCAGCCGAGGATGCAGATGATCCCGGCTGATCCCAGTGTGACGCCGATCCACTTACGCGAATTGAGCCTTTCCTTCAAATAAAAGTTAACCAGCAGGATCGTCCATATGGGCATTGTATACAGGAGCACGGAAGTCTTTCCCGCTGTCACGTACTTCATGCCGTATAGCATTAGCCCGAACATAAAAGTCGTCTGAAAAAGGCCGATCATAATGTAATCGGGCAGTTTTCTGATAGCGGGCCACTTCACAGGCCGGATGGAGAGATAAATCATCATCGATGCCGCGCCTATGGCGCATCTCCACGTTGCAAAAGTAAACGGCTCGCTGTACCCGAGCCCCATTTTCATAAGCACCCAGGAGTATCCCCAAGTAGTGATTGTGAATACAAGCAGTATTATGTACAGAGCGGTTACATTCATTTCGACCTTCTTGTTCAAGCCCTAAGCTTAAGGCCCTACTTATACTATATTAGGGGCAATCTTACAAACCCGTGTTCTGTACAGTATTTAGATTCCGAGTGCAGCGCCCTTCTTTTCTTGACAAGGATTTGTCAATATTTATAATTACCTATCCCTGATTATAAAGCACGCATATATATTCAGTTTTGAATCTTGGGACATTTATTAAGTTTAACAATTATTCGCTATCAGACTGTAGCGTTTCGCAAATGATTATTAGATTTAAACAGGAGGTAGAAACAAGTGAAAATACTTGTATTAGTGAGTCAAACACAGGACACTGAAGCCAAAATACAGGTCTCCTCAAGCGGTGATTCGATAGACACCGGAGGCATGAAATGGATCATGAACCCTTACGACGAGTTTGCTGTTGAAGAGGCAATCCAGACAAAGGAAAAACACGGCGGAGAGGTGGTGATCATCTCGGTCGGACCCGACAGAGTGCTCGAGACCATAAGACAGGCCCTGGCAATGGGCGCCGACAGCGCGGTCCAAATAAAGGGCGATAGCTTTGCCGAAACGGATTCATTCACAGTTGGCAAGGTAATCGGCGGCGAGATTAAGAAACTCGGAGATTTCGATATCGTTTTCACCGGAATGAAGATTATTGACGAGGAGTCGGGACAAGTTGGAGTTCAGGTTGCCGAGGAGCTCGGGATACCTCACGTATCACTGGTAAGTAAAGTAATCCAAGTCGATCCCGCGGGTAAAAAAGCCGTGTGCCAGAAAGAGATCGACGGCGGTCATGTAACGGTTGAAGTGCCGCTCCCATGTCTCATAACATGCCCTGACGCAATGAACGAGCCCCGCTACGCTTCACTACCGGGGATTATGAAGGCCAAGAAGAAGCCTCTGACTGTGGTAAACGCCGAGGATTTAAACCTTGAGGAACTCGGACTTAGTGCACAAGCGCTCGGTAAGGAAGGAGCCCGGGTAAAGACTACTCAGATTAAAGTACCGGAAATTGAAAGAAAGCTGACTATAATCAAGGGCAGCGACGAGCCTATGGTAAAAGGGGAAGAGGTAGAGAGGTCGGCTGAAGAGCTGATAAAGCTCCTCAGGGAAGAGGCCAAGGTCATATAACTTTTTTGTCGAAATACCTTTTTCAAATTAATTGGGAGGAATAAAATGAGTAACGAAGTATGGGTTGTAGCTGATTTAAAAATAGACGGCAGCGTAAGGAAGGTAACTTTTGAGGCACTCTCGGAAGCCGGAAACAAGGTCGCCGGAAAGCTTGGAGGAAAACTCTGCGGAGTGCTTATAGGCTCGGGCGTCTCGGGACACGCTGCTGAGCTCGGTAAGTACGGAGCTGAGAAAGTTTACGTTGTAGACAACGATTTATTAAAAGACTTTAATACCGAAGGCTATACTATAGCGCTAAGCGAGCTTATAAAAAAACATGAGCCCGCAGTCGTTATAGGAGGCAATACAGTATTCGGTCAGGACTATTTCCCAAGGGTGGCAGCGCGTGTGGGCGCAGGGGTCACAATGGATGCGATCAGTATAGACATAAGCGAGCAGAACACCCTTAAGATCGAGCGCTTTTCACATTCAAGTAAGGCTATACCGACACAGGTGTTCCACCAGAATTACCCGATGATGACCACGGTCAGACCGAATTCATTTAAAGCTGTTGAGAACCCGAAAGACCCTGAAATTGTAGAGGGAGGGGTGGAAATTAACCCGGCTGACATCAAGACAAAGGTAATAGAGCTTCAAACAAAAGAGTCCGACCGACCCGAGCTGACAGAGGCGGAAAGAGTGATATCAGGAGGCAGGGGACTCGGAAGTGAAGAGAATTTTAAATACATATATCAGCTTGCGGATATCCTAGGTGCCGCCGCAGGCGCCACCAGAGCCGCAGTCGACGCGGGCTACTGTCCCTACGATATGCAGGTCGGGCAGACTGGAAAAGCGGTATCTCCTAATCTCTACATCGCGATTGCTATCTCGGGCTCGGTCCAGCATTTTGCCGGGATGGGCTCGTCCAAGGTTATCGTGGCTATCAATAAAGACCCCGATGCCCCGATATTTCAGAAATGCGACTACGGTATTGTGGGTGATCTGTTCGATGTGCTTCCGCCTTTTACAGAGAAGGTTAGGAGCTTGATTGCGGAAGGTTAGGAATTATTGAAACGAAAAAAGGGGGCGTCTATACGAGCGTTCTATCCTGAGGTTCTATTTTGGCGTTCCCGCTATATCCACCATCTCTATATTATCTATTTTCTCCCCCAGAAACCTCCCGGCAATGGATACAAAGGTGTCCGATACATCGGTTAGATAAAATTTTCTCGCCCCGTTAGTGATACTTTTATTTAATTCTTTATGTTGGCTAAGAACGCTTTCGATCTCAAGCGCAGTCTCTTGGGCAGAGTCAACGAGGGTTATTCCTTCTCCCATAATATTCTGTATAACCGCTTTCAGCAGCGGGTAGTGAGTGCATCCGAGTACAAGCACGTCGATTCCGGTTTCTTTCAAATCACTCAAGTACTGCCGAGCAATTAATTCCGTTATCGCCCCCTCCGTCCATCCCTCATCGGCGAGTCCGACGAAAAGAGGGCAGGGCTTTGAGAAGACTTCGATCCCGGGTGATATCCTCTCCAGTGCGTTCTTGTATGCGTTACTCCTGATCGTGGAATAGGTTCCGATTACGCCGACTTTACCGGTTTTTGTAATACCGGCGGCTTTCCTTGCTCCTGGCTCGATTACGCCTATTACGGGTATATTCAGTTCATCCGAGAGTGGGGGCAGTGATACGGAAGAGGCAGTGTTGCAGGCAACGACCAGGAGCTTTATTCCCTTTGAGACCAGGAAGCCGGCGTTGCCCTTTGAATATGCAATCACGGTCCGGCTCGATTTCGTACCATAGGGAACTCTCGCGGTATCGCCGAGATAAATCAGGTTTTCATGAGGGAGTCTTTTTATTATTTCTTTGGCGACCGTGAGCCCACCCACCCCCGAGTCAAATACCCCTATGGCCGCTTCTTTATTCTTTGTGCTCATGATTGCCTGCTTTATATTTTATCTCTTTTTGGATACGAATTAGAAAAGTTCCTCTATTGCGCTCTCCACCGAATCGACACCGACGAGCGTTATAGCATTATCGTACGACCCTACTCTGTCAAGGTTTATCTTAGGGATGACACATTTGGTAAAACCCAGTTTTTCCGCTTCATTAAGCCTCATGTCGATCTGCGATACCCCCCTTATTTCGCCTGCGAGCCCTATCTCTCCGAAAACGACCGCTCCGGGGTCAACGGGTTTGTTCAGGAAGCTCGATACCAGCGCCATAGTGATCGCAAGATCAATCGCGGGCTCCTCGATCTTAACCCCTCCCGCGACGTTCATAAACACGTCCTGGCCCAGGATTTGAAGCCCAGCTCTTTTTTCCAGCACCGCAAGTAGTAAAGACACCCGGTTATTATCGAGCCCGATAGTCGTTCTTCTGGGCATACCGAAGCTACACGGCGATACGAGAGCCTGTATCTCTACCAGGATAGGTCTCGTCCCCTCGATGCTCGGAGTGACAACAGAGCCGGATGCGCCCTCGGGACGCTCTGAGAGGAATATCTCAGAAGGGTTTCTTACTTCTTTCAGTCCTTCGTCGGTCATTTCGAATACACCTATTTCGTTTGTCGAGCCGAATCGGTTCTTTACAGCTCTCAGTATCCTGTACGGGTGGTCCTTGCCGCCCTCAAAATATAGGACAGTATCCACCAGGTGCTCGAGCACCTTGGGGCCTGCAATGGCACCCTCCTTCGTGACGTGTCCAATAAGAAAAACAGCAGGTCCTCTTGATTTGGCGTGCTGCATAAGCTTGGCTGTGCACTCTCTTATCTGCCCGACGCTTCCGGGGGCGGATGCGAGATCTTCCGTATACATGGTCTGTATCGAGTCTATGACGGCCAGGGTAGGGGATAGAGCAGTAATTTCCTGAATAATGTTCTCTACCGATGTAGCCGAGAGTACGTACACGCTCTCTCTGGCCACGCCCGTCCTCTCAGCCCTGATCTTCACCTGCTCTGGGGATTCTTCACCTGTAACATAGAGCAGGTTGCCGCTATTGTTCCCGGAGGCTCCGCTGATATTGTTAAGCATTTGTAGGGCCAGAGTGGATTTTCCGATCCCGGGGTCTCCTCCGACCAGTATCACGGAGCCCGGAACGAAACCTCCCCCGAGCACTCTATCGAGCTCCGTATTACCTGTTGTAACCCTGTCTTCGCTACTGCTCTTTATTTCGGTTATAGGTACAGGCTCAGATAGAGGGCCTGACTTAGATGTAGTTTTTTTCCTTTCCTGCTGCTCTTCTACGTATGTATTCCAGTCTCCGCACTCGGGGCATTTCCCAAGCCACCTGGGAGATGAGTTTCCGCAATTCTGGCAGACGAACTGTGAGAGTATTTTCGATTTCTTCATGTGATAGGAGCTCTCTTGGAGTAGAGAAGATTATACTATACTTTTAAACTCTCTGCGGAAAGGGGAAAAGCCGTATAATTGATTATTGACCATTGCGTATTAAAATACTTTATATCCGGTATATAGATGGAGGAAACATGAAGAATATCCTAATTATTTCCGGCCTGATTTTATTTGGCCTGCTTGCTATAAATGTAAATGAAGCTGCCGCGCACCCCTGGACGGCATCCCAAAAAAAGGTTGTTAATTTAGAGCGCGAATATTTTAAGGCTCTTGAGGCACAGGACCAGGAGCTCAT
>QIHJ01000062.1 GCA_003229065.1 Candidatus Dadabacteria bacterium | reverse complement strand
GCATCCTGTACGGCTTTCCGGTGCCGTCGCTGATAAGATAATAGGAAAGCTCGCCCTTTGGGTTCTCGACCGCGTGCTGCACCTCTCCCGGCGGGGGCTTGAAACCCTCATACACTATGACGAAGTGTCTGATCAGTGACTCCATTCTGGTATACGTAAGCTCTTTTTCAGGGAGCACTATGTCGGGTAGGTCGGCAATGTATGGGCCGTCGGGCAGATTGTTAAGCGCCTGCTCTATTATCTTGAGGCTCTGGTGCATTTCCTCAAGCCTGCAGAGGTAGCGCGCGTATGCGTCTCCGTCGTTTGCTACAGGTACCTCGAAGTCGTAATTCTCATAACCCAGATACGGCATTGCCTTTCGTACATCATAGGGAACGCCGCTACCCCTCACAGCAGGACCGGTGAGTCCGAGACTTACCGCGTCTTCGGCGCTTATGACAGCCACACCCTTTGTGCGCTCTATCCATATTCTGTTCCTTGTGAGAAGCTTATCTACCTCTGTTAAAGTCTTTGGGAATACTTTAAGGAAATTTCCGACCACTTCTTCGAAATTTTCGGGCAGGTCCAGCGGAAGCCCGCCCACTCTCGGATACGAAGTCGTAAGCCTAGCTCCGCAAACTGTTTCGAGTATGTCGTATATCCTCTCTCTCTCCTTGAAACAGTAGAGAAACGCGCTCATAGCGCCCAGGTCGAGCGCATTTGTGCCGATGCCTACGAGATGAGATTCTATACGCCCGAGCTCAAATAGAATGACTTCGGCGCATTTGGCGCGCTCCGGAATATCGTCCTCTATACCGAGGAGCTTCTCTACGCTCAGAATATATCCGATGTTATTACATATGGAGGCCAGGTAATCCATTCTGTCAGTATATGGAAGACACTGCTGGTACGTGATGTGCTCGCAAAGCTTCTCGATGCCCCGGTGGAGGTACCCGATGTAGGGCACGGCTTTTACCACTACCTCACCGTCCAGGTGGAGCACGACACGCAGCACCCCGTGTGTGGCCGGGTGCTGTGGCCCCATATTGAGCATCATTGTCTCGGTGCGCTCACCAGTTACCGGGTTATGGGTTGCTTCTTCGGATATAAATTCGACTCGTTCCATTACTCAGGTCCCTGCTCAAGCTCATTTTTGAATGATTCCTTTGAAGCTTCGCGGTCTCTGACGTCGAAGTCTTTTCTCAGAGGATAAGGGCCGTAGTCCTCGGGCATGAGGATCCTTCTTAGGTCCGGGTGCCCTGAAAATTCGATCCCGAACATATCGTATACCTCTCTTTCAAGCCAGTCGGCTCCGCTCCAGATAGGGGTAAGGGAATCTATGCTTAAGTCGTTCTCTGAAAGCTCTGTCTTAATTCTGATACGGACGTTTTCCTCGTAGTCCGGACCGAAGCGGTGAAGGTGGTAAACGACTTCATAACGGGGTGACTTTACCCCAAGATAGTCAACTGCGGTCAGATCTGCCAGAAAGGTAAATTCAAACTTATCTTTTAGGAAGCCGAATATTGTCCGTATTGAGTCTTTGGAGATAATTATAGTTGTTTCCCCCCTGTGTTCCTTTACGTCGAGAATGCTTTGGGGGAATTCGTTTTTCAGAGTGTCGAGCAGAGGGTCGAGATCAAAACTCATACTATTGGCGCCCCTTCCATTTCGATCTTTTTCTGGATTTTCATTACGGCGTCGATTAAGGCTTCGGGTCTTGGGGGGCAACCGCCTACATATACATCGACCGGAAGGAACTCGTCTATACCCTGCACTACCGCATAGCTGTCAAAAGGGCCGCCGCCGCATGTGCACGAACCCATTGCGATTACCCACTTGGGCTCGGGCATCTGATTGTAGATTCTCCTGCATACCGAGGCCATTTTATATGTTATGGTGCCAGAAACTATCATGAGGTCGGCCTGCCTGGGAGAAAATCTCGCTACCTCCGCTCCGAAGCGCGAGAGATCGTAGCGGGATGCGAATGCCGCCATCATCTCGATTGCGCAGCATGCCGTGCCGAAAGGCATCGGCCATAGGCTGTTTTTTCTGCCCCAGTTGGCAAGGGATTCTATAGTAGTAGTAAGAAATCCATCCCCGCCGAGCGAAGGGTTTGAATTTACTCCCATTCGAGCGCTCCTTTTTTAATTACATAGAAGTATCCGCCCATTATTACAATCAAAAATACTATGATTTCTATAAAGGCAAGCATCCCGAGGTCTTTAAATACCACAGCCCAGGCAAAAAGGAATACCAATTCGATGTCAAAGAGTATAAAAAGCGCTCCTACCATATAGTATTTTATAGAGAACTTACCTCTGGTGTCTCCCGTGGGTAGTATACCGGACTCATAGGGCGATAGCTTGCCCTTTGCCGCGCGTTTGGGACCCAGCATAGAGGACAATCCAAGCATCGCCGCCGCAAGCCCGATAGATAGAATTAATATGAGTAAAATCGGGATATATTGATTGAGCACAGCATTATGTTAAGTGCTGTGAATAAATTGTCAAGAACTGCGAATTAAGCTCCGCTGCGCCCGCATCGTATCTGGAATCGAGAGTGCTTTTCGTAATCTTTATGTTAGAATTTATTTAAAATTTCTGAGGAGGCGTTTAATGCTTAGAACTATTGCGGCATTAGTATTAGCGGTATTTTTCGCAATCAATTCATACGGGGATGTAGTGTTCGATATGGATCAGAAAGAGCCTGGTACGGGGACTACGGGACGCTCTGAAGGTAAGGTGAAAGGGCAGAATATAAGGCTTGACTACTATAAAGCAGGGGATGTGCCGGAAGGCTCGATGGTTTTCAGTGGCGACCAGGGTAAATTGATAATGATTAACCATGAGGATAAATCATATATAGTGCTCGATGAGGCTGCAATGGAAGCACTGGGCTCCAGAATGGATCAGGTGATGAGCCAGATGGAAGAGGCCCTTAAAGACGTACCGCCTGAAAAGAGGGAAATGGTTAAAAAGATGATGAAGGAAAGAATGCCCGGAATGGCAGGGGGAGAGGTTCAAGAGCCTCAGATAAAGAAAGTGGGAAGTGCTAAAGTAGGGGATTATACATGCACGAAGTATGATGTTTATAAGGGTGAAGTAAAGATTATGCAGCACTGTGTTGCTCCTTGGTCTAAGATTGACGGAGGTGATGAAATGAAAAGCGCGATGCTCGGGATGGGGGATTTTATGGACAAGATGGCCGAGAGATTCTCGAGCTCAAGCAGTATTGCAGGCCCCGGGGTTCAAAATGAGAGGAATATGTTTAAGCAGCTGCGTAAGCTCGACGGGTTTCCGGTGCAGACTATTATTTACGCACAAGATGAGGAAGTTGGTGAATCGAATCTGGTTTCATCAAAAGAAGAGACGGTAGATCCGTCCGTATTCGAGCCGCCTCCGGGATATAGCCTCCAGACATTCGATATGGGACAATAGTTATATACGGATAAACGCAATTAAGGAGAGAAAGAATGTATGGAATAGGAAAGTATTTGTTTGTGCTCATATTACTTACTTTTGCGGTTTTACCCCTGGAGAGCGCTTATTCGGTGAAATCCACTTGTGATTTTCAGCATAAGGAATGTTTTACCGAGGCGGGTTATATAGCTTGCTTTAAGAGGGTGGATGTAGAGAAATATTATGAATTTATAGACAGAGGTGAAGCGCAGCTGGCGAAGCAGCTTATGGATGACCCTAAGCGCTGTAAGGTGCTCAGGGCAAATAAAAAAGCGTTTATGGTTGACAAGAGCTCGGGTTTTGTGAAGTTCGGCATAAGGGGTGAAAACGTAACCTATTGGGCGAAAAGAGAGGCGCTTTTCACAAGGTCCAAGTAGCCTTGGTTTCAGGTTTAATGATAGATTTCTTTTCATATTTGAAGCATCCCGAATTGACTTTTAGCTTCTCCTTGAGTTGGAGAACAGGTGAAACGGCTTGAAGGTTAGACTGAATAGATATTTATCTCAGTGCGGAGCAGCATCGAGGCGCAAAGCGGACGAGCTTATTAAGAGCGGGCAGGTCAGTGTGAATGGGGAAACTCTCGATGAGCTCGGGGTTAGTATAGACACTGAAAAGGATACGGTCGAGCTTCAGGGCAGGGTTGTTAAACCCGAAAGAAAGAGATACTTGATACTCAATAAGCCGAAGCTATATATTACGGCGATTGGTGAGGGAGAGGACGATAAAAAGACCATACAGGAACTTATTTCTGATATACCAGAGAGGGTTTATCCGGTAGGGCGGCTTGATTATGACGTGGAAGGGCTTCTGATCCTGACTAACGACGGGGAGCTGGCAAACAGGATTCACCATCCCCGGTACGAGCTTTCAAAACTTTACCGTGCCTCAGTAAAGGGGAAAATCACAACAGAGAAAACCCTTAGAATGAGTGAAGGTGCGGAGCTCGAAGACGGTTTCGTGAAACCCGATTCAATTAAGATTATCAAGAGCGAAAGCGAGCTAAGCGTTTTAGAAATCTCATTTCATGAGGGCAGGAACCACTTGGTTAAAAGGTTTTTTAAGGAGTTCGGACACGTCGTGCAAAAGCTTCACAGGATATCCGTAGGACCGATAAATTTGGGCGGGCTGCAAAGGGGTAAGTGGAGGGAGCTTAAAGCTCACGAGATAGAGCGGCTTAATCAGGCGCTCGGGCTTTCTTTCTCGCAACCTTCTCTTGGGTCCTCCGAGTGACTCTCTTGAGTCCGTACTAGACACACGGTATTCTATCCGGTCATAATCCAGAGGTCGGGTACTTCCTAATATGCTTTTACATTTGCAAATATGCTTATAACATTTGAAGGTATAGAAGGGTGCGGGAAGAGCACTCAGGCAAAGCTTCTCCACGAGTTTCTTGCGGCGCACGGGTACGACGCAGTATTAACCAGAGAACCGGGCTGGGGACGCCTGGGAGAGCTGATCAGAACCCTGATACTTGAGGAAAGAGAGGTTGAGCTTGACCCGGTTTCGGAATTATGTCTCTTTTGCGCGGATAGGGCTCAGCACGTAAAGGACTTTATATCGCCCTGTCTCAAGGACGGGAAGATAGTTATCTGTGACAGATATTTCGATTCTACGGTTGTGTATCAGGGGTACGGCAGAAGGCTCGACATGAGGTTTGTAAATAAAGCTGCAAAAGCCTCTACTCTGGGAACGGTTCCGGAGCTAACATTTCTACTGAACCTTCCGGTGAGAAAGGGTCTTTCCAGGCTCAGGGGAAGGGGAGATATTACTAAAATGGATGAAGAGCCGCTCGAGTTCCATGAGTTGATACGTCAGGGCTATATGGTCGTTGCAAGAAGAGAGCCCGAGAGGATAATAAAAATAAACGCCGACCGCAGTGTAGAGGATATACACGGGGATATTAAAAGTATCGTCCTTTCGCGTCTCAGCTAATTTATACAAAGTCAGTCATGTTTAATAAAATTATCGGTCACGATTTTCAAAAGAGTTTACTTTTGAGGGCAGCTAGAGAGGGCGTAGTGTCACATGCATACCTGTTCTCTGGACCGGACGGAGTGGGGAAGAAGCTCGTCGCAATTGAATTCGCAAAGGTGCTTAATTGTACCTCTGACAAAGGGGATTCAATGACTGAGGAATGTGGCTGCGGCTCTTGCCGGAAAGTGGAAAGGGGTATACACCCCGATGTTGCCTTGGTTGAGTACGAGGGCGTTAATGACATCAAAGTAGATCAGATACGTGAGGGGATTGAAGATAAACTCTTCTTGAAGCCGTTTGAAGGTGTTTTTAAAGTCGTAATCGTAGACGAATCTGAAAGAATGAACAGGAGCGCACAGAACGCGTTCCTCAAAACCCTTGAGGAGCCGCCTCCGAACTCGGTCATAATTCTCCTAACATCCAGCTCTATGGTGCTATTGCCAACCATACGCTCGAGATGTCAGATAGTCAGTTTTAGCCCTTTGCCTATTAAGAAAATAGCTCAAATATTGGAGAAAGAAACTGAATTGTCTGAATCTGAAGTCGAATTATCATCCAGGCTTTCGGAGGGGAGTCCTGGTTTGGCACTCAAATTCGATAAGGAATTAATCGATTGGAGAAAGGACCTGCTCGTGAGAATCGCCGCGCTTGATTATCGCTCAGCGAGTGAGATAATGGAGCTAGCGGATACCATGCCGACCGAGTCTACGCCCGAGGATTCTCAGAAACTAAGGCTCGCAATTGAGTTTATCTCACTCTGGCTCCGTGATTTAATTATGATAAAGATAGGGGTCGATAAAAGCTATCTCACCCACACGGATATGATTGAGGAAAGCCAAAGAGTTGCGGAGTGGCTGAGCACGGATGATATTTTGCAGAGGCATAAAAATCTTCAACATACATTGAACGATATTTTTTATGCGAATGCGAATAAGCGGCTTTCTTTAGAGAACCTATTTATACAATTAGCCATGAAACCCGGTGGAAATTGAGACGGACACAGGGATATTTATAAATGCCCGGAGATGAAGTAGTAAAGAATTGACGAAGGAGTAAGCATTAATGTCTAACACATTTTATGTAACAACCCCTATTTACTACGTAAACGATGTCCCGCACATAGGACATGCTTATACCACGATCGCGGCTGACGTTATAGCAAGATATAGAAGACAGAGGGGTGAGCGTGTGTTTTTTCTTACTGGTACCGATGAGCACGGACAGAAGATCGAAAGGACTGCTGAAGCCGCGGGCGAGACACCTATAGAGCTTGCCGACCGAGTTGTCAAAAGGTTCGAGCAGCTCTCACAAGCGCTTAATATCACAAATAATGATTTTATAAGGACCACGGAAGAACGTCACAAGACCGCGGTACAGGAAATTTTTAAGAGAATTGAGGACTCAGGCGACATTTACCTGAGCGAATACGAAGGGTGGTACGATGTCAGGGAAGAGGCATTTATAACGGGCACACAGCTTGAGGAGATATTGAGCCTTCCGGAATCGAAAAGACCTACAATAGAGAAAGTAAAGGAGGAGAGCTACTTCTTCAAACTATCCAAGTACCAGGAGCCTCTGCTGCGTCATTACCAGGAGCACCCCGAGTTCGTCAAGCCCGATTACAGGATGAACGAGGTAGTGCGTTTTGTGGAGGGGGGACTCAAGGATCTCAGCATAAGCAGGACTACTTTCAGCTGGGGCATACCCGTTCCCGGAAACCCCGAGCACGTAATCTATGTCTGGTTCGATGCTCTCACTAACTATCTTACCGCTTCGGGCTTCCCAGGGAATAAGGAGACTTATGAAGACATATGGCCTGCGGATATTCACCTGGTCGGTAAAGATATACTCAGGTTTCATGCAGTCTACTGGCCGGCGTTTCTTATGTCGGCGGGGCTCCCGTTGCCCAAAACCGTGTTCGCGCACGGGTGGTGGACCGTCGAAGGTGAGAAAATGTCCAAATCCACGGGAAATGTGGTCGATCCCTTTCAGGTTGCGGATGAATTCGGAGCGGACGTATTCAGGTACTTTCTCCTGAGGGAGATCCCGTTTGGTCAGGACGGGGATTATTCGCACTCGGCAATAATCTCACGTGTGAACGGGGACCTTGCAAACGCACTCGGTAACCTCGTAAGCCGAACGCTCGGGATGATCGAGCGGTACTGCGAGGGGAAGGTGCCCGGTCCCGGCTCACTCGAAAAATCGGACGAAAATATAAGAGACAGCGCTTTATCCGCAGTGTCGCTATTTGAGAATGCAATGAATGAAACTGCATTTCATAAAGCTCTTGTGTCGGTTTGGGATTATATTTCACTCGTGAATAAATATGTAGATACAGAGGCCCCCTGGGTGCTGGCCAAAGAAAAAAAGGAAGAGAGGCTGAATACCGTGCTATGGAGCATCGTTCAATCAATAGGTGTAGTCACAATTCTTCTATATCCTTATATGCCACAATCCTCTGAGGAGCTATGGAGGAGAATCGGTATGTCAGAGCCGCTAAACTCGGTTAATCTGTCCCGCGCCCGCGAGTGGGGATTCATTGAAGCCGGCTCTCATGTGGAGAAGGGAGAGAGTCTATTCCCGAGATATGAGGAAACTAAATAACAGCCGGTTTAATACTATAAAATTCCCTTTTTCAGTACAGTTTTGAGCTCCGCTTTCTAAATGTTAT
>QIHJ01000440.1 GCA_003229065.1 Candidatus Dadabacteria bacterium | reverse complement strand
CGTCGCCGTTTGCACCCAAGCATGAAGACATTATCCCCGGAGTGTCCGATGAGGATATGACTGCCGCACCGGCGCCGTCGCCGAATAGAATACATGTAGTGCGGTCTTCGTAATTCATTATCTTGGATAGTGTCTCGGCTCCTACAACAAGGAGTTTTTTTGAGTCCCCGCCTTCGATCATACCCTTTGCTGCATGCAGCGCGTACAAGAAACCTGAGCATCCTGCGAGCAGGTCGAATGCGAAAGCCTGCTTGGCTCCCAGGCGGCTCTGAAGCATACAAGCGGAAGAGGGGAATATATGGTCAGGGGTTATAGTGCCTAAAATAATGCCGTCTATTTCAGAAACATCGACCGAGGCGTCTTCGAGCGCTTTGACAGATGCCTCATAAGCAAGATCGGAGGTGGCTATTTCAGGCTCTGCGATCCTTCTTTCACTTATACCCGTACGTGTTCTGATCCACTCGTCCGAAGTATCAATCATCTTTTCGAAGTCAAAATTAGAAAGCACTTTTTCAGGTGTTGATGAACCTGTACCGAGAAATTTTGCAAAACCCAATTTATTACTTCTCCTTAGCTCTCAGATAGAATTTGTTATTATCAGGGAACCATCAAGCTTTGTCAAACAATTGCTTAGCATGTCCAAGCATTGATGTCATCAAGGATATATCTTCTTCATTGAGCCTTACAAGCTTCGAATGCATAATTGCTTCATCATAAAAAACGATTTCTACATTTTTTTGAATGCACAGGTTCTCCACAAGCTCCAATTCTTCAGATGCTTCGATACTGAAATAATATTCAAAATCGTGAGAGTTCTTATTTTTGGTATGAATCCTGATGTAAGCAGCGATTGCGGGGAATTCGGGCTTTTCTATAAGCTCAGGTGTAAGAGAAATTTTCTTTAAATCTTTGAGGTTCTCTATCTCATCCTCTGTAGATTTAATTATCATGAGAGTTTTACCGCTATGTTTTATAAAAAGACAGCCCGACTCGATCTGTGAGAGGGTGATGAGTGTATCGTTTGAAAGCTTAATATGATCGGTACTACCTTTCATGCGGTTCAGTAAGTTTTCTAATATCATGTTTATATTCTATTTAATATATCGGCAGGCATATAATTTCTCATGTTATCTGTATGAAGTTTAATATGTCAGGATACTATAGTAAAGTGCTCAAAAACTGCTGTTTTATAGATTTTTTTCCGATTGCTAAGAGCACTATTCCGATTGAGCGTGAAAATTTGTCCTTGACATAAGCATATAAAATTTATTAATATCAAGGTATTGACGTTATTTCCGATAGATGGTTGTTAGTACTGGGTATGGGCTTTAAGAGTCAGAAATTTATAACCTGATAAGGAGGAAGTTGAAGATGTGGACCTTAATTGTTGTAGGATTGGCATTTCTAGGCTGGTACGTAATGGGACCGATGGGTGAGGCTGATGCTGGTGAAGCGGCTGCACCTGAACCACCGGCAGAGCCGTCTGCAGAGCCACCGGCTGCTGACGAAGCAGCGGGCGGAGGCGGTGAGTTCGAATCGGCTCAATCAGCTCCGGCTGAACCCGAAGCGCCTGCTGAGGCTCCGGCGGAAGCTCCGGCTGCTGCAGAAGATTCAGGCGGCGATGACGATCCGTTCAAGTCTCCGGGCTAAGTAGTTACTTCGGCACGGAAACTTCAATTACTACATTGAAACCCTCTTCTCAATTTGGCAGGGGGGGAATGGGTTTATTTTAAATTATCACTTCTTTTTTGGTTTTAATTAGGAGCCATAAGAAGAATACCCCCCCGAGCGCAGCTGTAATAATTCCTACCGGGATTTCTACAGGAGATATTACGGTTCTCGATACAGTATCCGCCGCGGTCAGAAAAGATGCTCCCAGGAGGAACGAGCAGGGGAGTATTATTCTATTGTCGACCCCAAGGGTCATTCTTAATATGTGCGGGATAATGAGACCGACGAATCCGATCGGTCCTGTAACCGATATTACGGAGCCCGCAGCAAGCGAGGTACCGAAATAGATTCTTTTCTCCAGTCTTCTTACGTTAACTCCAAGTGAGGCCGCAACGTCGTCCCCGAGCCCGAACAGATTCATTTCTTTTGTAGATACCAGCAGAATTAAGCAGCCGGGAACTGCAAATATGAGCGTCTTCCATACTGTATCGAACCCTACTATATCGAGACTCCCCATAATCCATCTCATTGTCTGGAGTGACTCCGTGAAGTTTGAAAAAAACTGTATAAACATTACAATGGCAGAGTATAGAAAATTAGCGACCACACCCGCCAAGAGAAGTCTGCCGGTAGCAACTACCCCCCCCACTTTAGAAACCGAGTATACAAATAGCATTGTAAGGATCGAAAATATAAAAGCCGAAATCGATACCATTGAAAATCCAAGAATTCCTATGCCTAGTCCTAATCTAATAGCAATGAGAGCTCCGAGTGAAGCGCCGCCCGAGATTCCGAGCGTGAACGGTGAGGCCAGAGGGTTTCTAAATAACGCTTGGAGTGCTGCTCCTGAAAGCGCCAGCGTGCCGCCGGCGATTGTCGCCATTAATACCCTAGGAATTCTGATATTAAGAAAGATTGTTTTAGATAGCTCGTCCGGGTTTAGTATCGCATCAATCGGCCCTATTTCATAAGTGCCGGTAAAAATACTAATGAGAGCAATAACCAGCCAAAGCACAGAGAGAAAAGCGATAGATATATGGAATTTTTTACGTGCGTTCATTTATTAAAACCGCCTTCTTAATTAATAAGCTATTTGATATAAATCAATCGCTCGGGAATACAAAAACCCGGCCGTTATCTTTTTTAACCGTTACTTTGATCCCATAAGCGGAGCTCAAGATATCTTCTGTCACAACAGTTTCCGTTTTACCTTCAGCGAAAATTATGCCGTCTTTAAGTATTTTAATCTCCTCAAAGTAATAGAGGGCGGCGAAAATATCGTGCGTTGCGGCGACTATTGAAATTCCCCTCTCTTCTTTGAGCTTTATTAGGATTTTCATGATTTCCGTTCGGTGTCTTACGTCCAGGAAAGTAGCAGGCTCGTCCAGTATCATTATCTCGGGCTCCTGAACGAGCGCTCGCGCAAGTGAGGCGAGCTGTCTCTCGCCTGCCGAGACCTGTGATATCAGACGGTCTTTAAGTGGAGTAATGCCGACTGTTTTCATAGCCCTTTCAGCGATTTCCAGGTCGCGCTCTCTTTCAAACTCAAACCTGCCTATATAGGGTGCCCGTCCCATGAGTACTGTTTCCGTAACAGTGAATGGGAATGCGAACACAGGGTCCTGCGGTATATACGCCAGACGCTTTGAAAGCTCTTTTCTGCTAAGCTTTGAAAGCTCTTTATTCCTGTAGAGCGTTTCGCCGCTTTGTGGCTGCAGCAAGCCTGAGAGAATCTTAAGAAGTGTAGATTTCCCGGCCCCGTTAGCACCCAGTATTCCCACCATTTCTCCGGGCGATACGGAAAAGTCGATTCCTTTTAATACTTCGGTGCCGTTGTAGGAAAAGACGATGTTGCCGCATTCAATTATTTTTTCCATATGTATCTTCTAATTCGGGATGCAGTATCTTAGTAAGGATCTTTGCCCCTTCGAGTATCCGCTGGCTCGGGTGAAGGAGAACGGTGCTGGATAATATATAGACCTGATTATCCCTTACTGCTTTAGCGAGCTTCAACTGGCTCCAAGTGTTCAATATTTGAGCTTCTCTTTCGGATTTGTCGTGGTTTATTTCAATTATGACATCCGGATTGAGGGTTAGGATCGCCTCTTTCGTGAGTTTTATGGAGAGCCTCTTGTTTTCTATTACGTTTTCTCCTCCGGCCATATCGATGAGCTCGTTTATATAGTTGTTTCTTCCTATAACATAGACATCTTCAAGAGTGCCGGGGTTTCTGCCTACAACAATAAGCACGCTTTTTTTCTCAGTTTTCCCTGCCGTTTTGCTAATTTTGTCAAGCTCGTTCCTAAGCTCCTTTACCAGATTGTTTGCCTGAGTGTCTTTATCGAGTACTTCACCGAGCGAAGAGATTGACGCGAGTATATCGTTCACAGACTCGTTACTGTCTATTACGTATTTGTTCAGTCCCAGGGTGTCCAGTTTTTGCCCGAATATAGTATTTTGGTCTTTCATGAGTAGTACAAGGTCTGGTTCGAGCGTGACTATCGCTTCCAGATTAGGGTTCACCCACCCACCTATTTTGGGCGTTTCTTCAACTTCGGGCGGAAAGTCCGAATAAATGGTGACACCGACTACGTTTTCCCAGGCGCCAAGCGCGTATATTATCTGAGTTATATTTGGAGATAGGGATATTATCCTCTTCGGCGCTTCAGCGGTACTTGTCTGTAAGCTTGTTATATAGACTATAGATATGAGTATTATGATGGTAGTTTTTCTCATGGTTCATTATCCCGAAAAGAATTCAAGCTGCATGTAGTTCCTTAAGTTTAGAACGGAATCCGGTGGGGGCTCGTAACCTTTCATTGACTCGGGGTGAATGGTCTTGGCCAGAATTTCAAGTCCGTCCACCACCCTGGGGCCGGGTCTGCTGAAGTATGAGTTTGCGTCGAAGAGATAAATTTCTCCCCTATTAGTTGCGGGGAGCGCGAACCAGCCCTCGTTCGAGGATACTTTGTCTAATTCCTTAAACGTTTTTTCTATATTATATCCGCACGGCATTATAAAGAGCATATGCGGAGCAAACTCAACAATATCGTCCCAGGTGACCTTAAACGAAGGCTCACCGGGTTTTCCGATGCCGCAGTCCCCGCCTGCAGTCTCAACCATCTCGGGGACCCAGTGCCCTGCTACATATGGGGGGTCGAGCCATTCTAGGCAGAATACACGCGGGCGGTCTCTCTCGTTTCCGAGTTTTAACTGAATTTTCTCGATCCTCGATCCCAGCCGGTCTGTTATTTCTTTTGCTCTTGCCTGAGTCCCTGTCGCTTCGCCAATGATATTGATGGTCTCCAATATACCGGCTAAAGTCTTGGGCTCGAGAGCGATTATTTCGGGTGTCCGGCCGAGCACCTGTACTGCCTCCTGCACCTGGTTCCCAGAAACTGCGCATACCTCACAGAGCTCCTGGGTTAAGATTATATCCGGGTTGGCCTCTATGAGTGCTTCTTTTTTAACCAGGTATGTGCTTTTTCCGTCTCGTGCGTTTTTGGCGACCACATCGTCGATTTCCCTGCTCGTAAGCTTCTCGGGCTCGATAAAGCTCATGATGACCCTCTTTTTATCGACCGCCTCCGGCGGATAATCACATTCGTGTGTTACCCCGGTCAAGCTGTCGCCCAGGCCCAATTCATATACTATCTCTGTGATACTCGGTAGGAATGAACAAATACGCATCTCATGGCGCCCCCATCTGTTTATTTGGAGCGGGCAACGGGTTGGCTGCCTGCCCTCTATAATTATCTGTAACCTGCTTCTTTATGCAAACCTACATATTACTGAGTCTCTAGAGTTGAATCTACGGAACCCAGCTGCTCGCTTATTCCTGTTATGAAGAAAATATCCGCCCCCGTGAAATCCTCACCGTGCCTAACCGCAAGTGATTGTACACCGTCAAAGAACACGGAGTTCGGGTCGTCTGCACGAATTCCGGCGGGAAATGGCGTTATATATGGAAAAGGGTTTACCTGGTCCGTATCCGTATCGAGCACCGCGATCTGATCCGAGTTAAATAGTGCAATAAAGAGGAGGTTGTCCTTTATAGCGGTATCCGCCGTATTGATGAGACCTGAAAGGTCGGTAATTATAATCGGATTATCCGGTCCGTTAATAACTTCCCCGGTTAAGAGGTCCACTTTTAGCAGCGCCCCGACAAGCCCAAGACCCGTGTATGCAAAACCATCTTCCGTAGCGGTCAGTTTATTCGGCAGGCATACGAGAGGGTTTTCCTCACTCAGCCCAATATCAATATTATCAACAATGGTATCAGATTGAGGATCGATTTCATCAATAGAAGGCGGAAATTCAAAATCGCACATGAATTCAAAGGTTTCAAGGTCAAAGAGCACATTACCGTTATTGAGAGCGAAAATACTTCCGTCCATTACGATCATGCTCGTGGTGTTGGCCCCGGAAGCCTGAATGGTATCAGATACCTCATTGCTCATAGGGTCGATCACTATAATAAAACCATTACCATTCGGGCTAAAAAACTCGTTGAGATTGTTGTTTGAGATATAGACTTTACCGTTCGTAACCCTAACTCCGGCGGGCTCTTCAAATGGTGACCCGGGAAGCTCTATAACCTCATCACACGGGGCGGTCTCATCAACATCGTCTTCACCCACTATTAGGGTCTCGCAATCCAGTGTATCCACATTCACCACTGCTACACTTTGTCCCGAATTGTTTGCCACATAAGCGGTCGTATCATCCAGAAAATCCATTGCTATGGGGTTTGAGCCCATAGGTACTACAATTGTTCCGATCTGTTGAGGCGGGCTCTCGTTCAGATCGAATATCTGTATGTTGTTTGAAAATCCGTTAATCACGTAAGCCTTGTCGTCTCTGATTATTATATCCGCAGGAACCATTCCCAACAGTGCCAGGTCTCGCATAACTGCGTTTCTTAGGAGAGTGACCCCTATATTCTCGTCCTGAACTACGTTTCCGTTGTTGGTTACCAGAACGTTAAAGATATCGTTCGTGCTTCCCATAAACTCGGGGTCGAAGCTCCCATCGGGGAGACCCGTTGTCGTCTGCTCCTGCTGCGTGTCCAGGTTTGTGACTGTAACTGTGCTTCCCGGAGGTACAGATCCTGCAGTGCCTCCTACTTTTATTCTCTGGTTTTGTCCGCTCCTTTCTGCTACGGCAAGAACATCACCTGTCGGAATAAAACCGCCTCCCCCGTCGCCCCCGCTGTCACATCCTATAAAAACAGCACCGAACAAACCGAATAAAAATACCATTAATAAAATTCTCATTATTTAATCCTCCCTGTTATGGTTTTTCTTTAAATCTATTGGTCATAGTTAACTCCTGCCGTAACAAAAAAAGTTCTCCCGGGAAGCGGGAAATCCAGTGCGTCCCTTACGTCCAGGTCGTCAAGCAGGTTTTTTATCTCAAAAGTTAAAAAAAGCTTCTTCCATCGGGTCTTAACTCCGATATCGTAAGTGGTCCTGGCATCGGTAGTCCTTGCATTAGGGAAGGCGCTCAGGGGTATGTCGTCTACATAATGCGTTTCAAAAAATAGTGTGAGCGGGTCATGAGTGAGTACAGCTCTAAGATCAAATTTATTCCTGGGCCTGCCCGGAAGCTGTGAGCCTGTATCCTCCACCTCGCCGTCCAAAAACGTATAGCCTGCGAATAATTCAAAGAAATCCAATGGTCTCACTACAAGGCTCGTCTCAACTCCCTGCTCGTCTACCTCGCCTATATTCAGAGGCTCTATTCTGAATGCGCTTACGAAAACGAATAGTATGAGGTCGTCTATATGGCTTCTGAAGTACGTGAGCTCAAAAGCGAAGCGTGGATATGACAGGACGAGGCCTATATCGAAGTCGTATGAGGTCTCGGGCTTAAGGTCGGGGTTCCCGCCGATGAAACCTTCCTCGGGAAAGAAGAGCTCCCCGAAGCTGGGCGCCCTGAAAGAGCGTCCGATATTGCTCTTAAAAGAAAGATATTTTTTGGGAGAATAAATCACACCGAGCTTGGGCGAAATCCCTGTGTCGGTAGTCGTTTCATCTTCTCTCGTGGAGTAGAGGTCAAAGCGCACGAGCGGGTTTATCAATAGAGCTTCATCGAAGAAGCTTATCTCATCACTCAGAAAGGCGCTGTATGTAAAGCGTTCGGGGTTGTCGAAATCCTCGTTTTTAAGTATGTCTCCCCTGAGTTCCGTGGCGAATGTAATGATCTGGTTATAGGGAGCAAACCATGTGAGTCTCGGGTTAATACCCAATGAGTAGGTTTTACTGAGCGTATCTATAGGCACTCCTATTGTCGGAGTCGGGTTCTTAAAGTTGAGGTTGTCGTATCTGTTGAATATAAGCACGTTCAGATCGAGCTCGGGTTTTATAAATCTCTCTTTTGATATATTTATGCTCGTCAGATTGCGGAGGTCTTTTTGGTTTGCGTTTGGCTGCTGGAATTCCCCTAGCCCGGGTACCCCTCGGTCATCATAGAAGAACTCGTTTAAAAGTCCGATCTTCCATC
>QIHJ01000024.1 GCA_003229065.1 Candidatus Dadabacteria bacterium | reverse complement strand
GGAGCATCAGTGAAGACATAAACAGCGCATACGCCACCATGACCCACTGCACTTGAGGAATAGTCGCGTTAAGCTCCTGCTGCAGCACCGGCACTATAACATTCATTGCGGTACTGTCTATAAAGGCCATGCCGGACCCTATAATAGCAACCAGCAAGACCCACCTACCCGCGCTCTTACTTACAAAGTTTACAGCGGACACCTCACCTAATGCGTTCTGCTCCGGTGATTTTTTAATAACCTCTGGCATATTAAGACCCACTAAGTTTCTTAATCGCAGTCGTATTGTCAACTGAAACTAAACTTAGAATCCCTTAAACATAACCTATAAAAGCCCTGCTTGCCCATAATCATGCACTGATACAGCCATATCCGATATTCATCTTTCCTTGAGAGCAAAAGCTGCTCAAATAGGCGCACCGATCTAACAATTCGCATATATTTTACAAACCGCAGGAGAACGGGTCTTTTTGACGTATACCGTTGTAATCTTACTTAGATACGCCGTGGTGATAAACGCTGCCCTTGTAGGTCCCGAGCAGAGTCGAAAAGACTTTATTCTGCAGAAGCCTTACAGCCAGGTCACCTATACGGGGCGACAGCATGTCTGCCAGGAATAGAAATCTTGGCTGAAACGGGACAACAATTCTCGCCCTATTATGCTCAATACCGTCAAGCACGGCTTTTGCTACACTCTCAACGGGTATCGGAGTGAGTCTCCTGAAAGGGGGCGGCATGTCCTCCGGGCCCACATTGTCGAGGAGCGGGGTTTGGGTAAGAGCGGGGTGAATCGTAGAGACATTTATACCGCTTCCCCTTAGTTCCTGCCTGAGAGCGTCGGTAAATCCTGAAATTGCATGCATGGCAGCCGAGTATCCGCCGAAATGAGGAAAAGCCTTTTTACCCACTACAGACGACATATTCATAATATGCCCCAAGCCCTGTCTCCTCATGACGGGGAGAACCTCGGTCGTAACGTTAACGGTCCCGAAGTAATCGGCGTCCATCATCTTCTTCGCGTTACTGAGAAAACCCTTATCTTCTATAGCTCCGACGTATGAGGTTCCCGCGTTATTGAAGAGAACGTCTATTCCCCCAAAATGAGATACCACCTCATCAACCATGTTGCTGACTTGCTCGGGGGAGGATACGTCAGTGGGGACAACCAGCACATCAGAATTGAATTTGCTGATCTCCTCTGCAACTTTTTGAAGCTTTTCCCGGGAGCGAGATACCAGTACGGTGCTTGCCCCCTCACGTGCGAACTCAATTGCTGTTGCTCTACCGATACCGCTTGAGGCCCCTGTTATTAAAACAACTTTACCTTCAAACCTCTTACTTGTGTTCATAATACGCCTCCTTAAACGTGTATATGCACGCATAGTTTTAAATTTTTTATCTATCTTCTAGTTCGGCAACCAGACCCCTTAGATTTGATATCATAGAGCTCCAATTATCAAAACCCAGCGCTGTCTTTATTTCTTTCTGTGTTTGCTTCCACAAAGGTAGAGCTTCGGCCAAAACTTCTTTACCCCTCTTCGTTATATTTATAATTTTGGCTCGCCGGTCACTACCCGATTTTACTTCCACAAATCCTTTTTTCTCTAACGGATTAAGGTTCCTAGCAAGAGTCGTCCTGTCTACATACATCAAATCAGCAAGCTTCGTTAAAGAAATCGGCCCGTATACAAAAATGTGACCTAAAACCGTATACTGTGTCCCTTCGAGACCAATGGGTTTAAAAGCTTGATCAAAAAGATTCTGAACTATCCTTGTCGCTTTCTTCAGATTAAAAACTGTACATTCATTGCATTTAGAAACTTCGTGTCTGCTTAATTCGCTCACATCAACATTCTTTTTCATCATATTAGGAGTATATGCACCTATTATGGCTTTGTCAAGAGTTTTTTTCATCCCGGGAATTTATCGCTGTGGCTATCAATCAGGGGAGTAAATGTTTGCCCTATCAAATCTTATTTACTATACTATAGTTTAGCGGGGTATTAAATAATGAGTAAATATGAAGGGAAAGATATTATAGTCGGCGTCACAGGCGGCATAGCGGCCTACAAGTCCTGCGACCTTGTAAGGAAGCTCGTCAGGGAAAATGCATCGGTACAGGTAGTGATGACGCAAAACGCAATGGAGTTTGTCACGCCACTTACTATGCAGACTCTGTCCGGCAAGCGTGTGGCTACAAAGACCTTCGACCTCGGATGGGAAGCGGAGATAGGACACATAAGCCTTGCTGACAATGCGGACTTAATTGTAGTAGCACCCGCGACGGCAAGCTTTATCGGGAAAGTCGCCTCGGGTATCGCAGACAGCCTCCTATCTACAGTCATCCTTGCTGCCAAGTGCCCTGTAATAATGTGCCCGGCCATGAATGTGAATATGTACTCAAACCCCGCTGTTCAGGACAATCTCACTAAATTGCGAGAGCGAGGGCTGATTATTGTAGAGCCTGGTGAGGGCGAGCTTGCATGCGGCTGGGAAGGCAAGGGAAGACTGCCCGAGACAGATGATATTGTGGAAGAAATTGAAGCGGCACTTACTCCAAAAGACTTATCCGGGGAGAAAGTGCTCGTAACAGCCGGAGCGACGCGGGAACATATCGACCCCGTTAGGTTTATATCAAATCCCTCGAGCGGCAAAATGGGATACGCTCTGGCAAAAGAAGCGCGTATGAGAGGAGCTCAGGTTAAACTGGTATCGGGGAAGACTAATCTGACGCCCCCTTATGGAGTGGAGATCATTAGTGCAGAGAGTGCGTCCGACATGTATGAAGCGGTGGTAAAGCACTTCAAGTGGTCCACTATCATTATAAAAGCAGCCGCGGTCGGAGATTACACACCGGCAATCAGACACAACGGCAAGATTAAAAAAGACAGCAGCAAGAAAACTATCGAGCTCAAACGGACCCGTGATATTTTAAAAGAAGTCGGCGGCAAAAAGAACGGAAGGATAGTAATCGGGTTTGCCGCAGAGAGCGATGACCTAATTAAAAACGCAAAGGACAAGCTCAAGAGAAAAAAAGCCGATATGATAGTTGCCAACAATATCCTTGAGCCCGGAGCCGGATTTGAAGGAGATAAAAATAAAGTACATCTATTGTACGGAAGTAATACCGAAGAACTCCCGCTAATGTCAAAATCCGACCTAGCTCAGAGGGTTTTTGATAAAATCTCATCCCTTTTGAGCTAGGAAGTAAGTTGTAAAGCCCGGAATTAGACAGAGCTTTTTATATAAAGCAAGATTACATACCAGCTTACCGCGCATGCCTATTGCATATTGTGCGCAACACTCCGTTCGTCCCTTCACAACAACTCCAGGATATAATATAGACAGTTAATAGTATGCAACTTAAAAAGCAGCTCTTTTCAGGTCTTGGCTATTAGCCCAATATAGCGTCTTTGCACGCTTTGGCTACCCTGAACTTAACTACAGTTTTGGCCGGTATATCGATTTCCTGTCCGGTTGCGGGGTTCCTACCCTTTCTCGCTTTCCGGTTATTGAGAACCAATTTACCTATTCCGGGAAGAGTAAATTGTTTATTCTCCCTGGCCTCGCTATAGGCAACAGCAGCTAACTCGTCGATAATCTCAGCAGCTGTTTTTTTCGTGATCCCAGCCTTCTCGGCTATGTGGGCAGATAATTGTGATTTAGTCATAGGCGTATACCTTGCTACATCCCTCTCCTTTGGATTTAGTCTTAATTTCTCATATTACAGAAAAATGCTTGAAAAATCAACATGTTCTGAGAAATAAATAAAGTAGACATTAAAATCGTTGTCCCAAAGTAGTGGTAGGTATTACATGTTTTAAGGACTGAGCGAGAGCTTAAAGTATTATGAAGCGCTAATATAATTAGTATAACAATCTCAAAAAAATTGTGTAGTCTTATGCAATGAGGTTTGTTTAATGTCTACGGCAAACATGGCTAATATAAGGGCTAAGAAGAGAAAACAGTGGATATGGTTTTTCGGTTTCCTTCTAGCGTTTGTAGTTCTTACCATCGGACTCTACGTTCGCATGATCTCTGTGCGCACTTCAGCGTATGAAGGGGAAATTGAAAAAAAACTTACCCCTGTGAAAGTGCAGGACACAGCGGTTACGGAAGTGTGGAGAACCACAAGCTTTCTAGCGCGGCTCGAGGGAGGACAGACGGTAAGCATTAAAGCGGACGTCGGCGGATGGGTTGTTGAGAGACAAGCTGTCCTAGGCGAGCATATTGAAAAGGACCAGCTTCTTATTGTGCTTAAGGACGACCGCAAGGTTTTCAGGCTCAAAGAATCCGAAGCGCGTCTCAAGGCCGCCAAAGCCAACCTGAACGAGCTCAGACGTAAATACGATCAGACCGTTACTCTGGTTGAAAAGGGTATTGTAGCACGTGACACTCTGGACTCTCTCTCAAACCAGGTGTCCTCTGAAGCCTCAAGCGTGGATGGTCTCGAAGCCTCTTTTAACCTGATGAAATGGGATGTAGAGCACTTAAACATCAGGGCGCCCATCTCGGGCAGTGTGTCCGAGATAATTCCGGATATCGGCCAGGAAGTAACTTCAGGCGAAGTCGTTGCCGGAATGGTAAGCACTTCAAACGAGCGGGTAGTGGCTGGGGTCGTGCCCAGATGGGCCAGGGTGATTAAGCCCGGTATGACTGTTAACCTCAATACAACTCTAAACGGGACATATGAAGAAACCGAGGCCCGTGTAATAGGCGTAAGCCCAGATATGGACTCTCTGTCAGGAACTTACGAAGTCGAGGCTGAGTTACTGGACAATAAGTACAACTGGTGGCCTGGAGAGATCGTTAACATGCAGGTACCAGTCGAATTACTCAAAGATGTGATTATAGTACCGAGGACAGCAGTGCTGTCAGACAACCGCAATCTTTTCATATTCGTATACAGAGACGGGAAGGCTCACAAGATTCCGGTCTCGGTTGTTTGGATAAATGAAAACGAGGGCAGCATACCTTCGCACATGATACCGGAAAACGGCAAGGTCATAGTAGAAGGCCATGTTGGACTTGCCGGCGGACAGCTCGTCCGTTTGATGCCGTAACGCCTAAGAGCCACTAATGCACATTGCCGAATTCTCAGTTAAAAACCCCGTACTAGTCAATCTCCTTATGCTCTCGATACTCATTGTCGGCATATTGGCCGCAACGAGACTGCCGCTTGAGTTATTTCCCTCAATAAAGCTCGAGATTGTAACCGTAAACACGGTTTTTCCCGGAGCTTCGGCTGAAGACGTTGAAAAGCTTGTCACTATACCCATAGAAGACGAAATAAACGATATAAGCGGTATTAAAGTACTGCGCTCCACTTCATCGGAAGGGCTTTCCTCCGTTGTGGCCGAGCTTTACGCCGGGGAAGACATTCAAAAGCTGGCGCAGGAAATACGCTCCGAAATATCAAGGATTGAGGACAAGCTCCCGGAGGACGCAGAAGACCCGATTGTTAAGGAATTCGACGCCAATTTCCCTCTCATAAGCGTCGCCATAGCCGGGGACGTCCCCAGAGAAACTTTAAGAAGTTATGCCCTCCAGCTTGAAAATGAGCTCAAGCTCGTTGACGGAGTGGACAGCATCATCACTTCAGGGCTCGGCGACCCCGCATTTTGGGTTTACGTAGACCCCGACAAACTGCGTCAGTACGGAGTAAGCCTCGAAGAAGTTGCAACGGTGATAGATCAGAAAAACCTCGACCTGCCGGGCGGAGCCGTAGAGCAGGGAGACTTGGAGATACTTGTAAGAGTCACGGGACGCGTTCAGAAGGTAGAGGATCTTCTCAATATCCCCGTAAGACGGAGCGATCAGGGCAGACACATATTCCTTAAGGATATAGCGAGGATCGAGCAGGGCGAGCAGAAAGCCAGAACCAAGGCCCGGGTAAACGGCCTCACTTCCATCAACTTCTGGATTAATAAGCAAAAGAATACAGACTCGATAAAAACCGTAAAGATAATAGAGGACAAGGTCCAGGAGTTCAGGGAAAGAGTACCTGAGGAAATACAGATCTATACCACAAACGACACATCGTACTGGGTCGAGAAGAGATTTGAAACTATGGTTACCAGTGGTCTTATAGGGCTTGTGGTAGTACTTATAATTCTCGCGCTGTTCCTGGATTTGAGGGCTGCTATCGTTGCTGCTATCGGTCTTCCCGTGGCTTTCTTCGGAGCTTTTATATTGATGCAGTTCTCCGGGATCACGCTTAATGTGCTCTCGATGTTCGGCCTTATATTGGTACTGGGGATAATTGTCGACGACGCCATTATAGTAGCCGAGAACATACAGCGCTACTTACAGCTCGGGTACTCCCCCAAAGATGCGGCGATTAAGGGAACAAAGGAAGTGGCCATGCCTGTCTTGGCCACCATTCTCACCAACATAGCCTCGTTCATACCACTTCTGATTGCAACGGGTCTGATCGGTAAATTTATGTCTGTTATTCCAAAAGTCGCGATATTCGCCCTCCTGGTCTCACTGATAGAAGCGCTTATCATCCTGCCGTCCCACTGTGCGGACTTCTTAAAGCCCGGGCGCGCCAACAGACAGAACAGGAGCTGGGTCTATAAGATCCGGTTCTACTATATGAACGCTCTCACATTCGCACTAAGACACAGATATATAACAGTTACAACTTTCGTACTGATTCTCGTATTTACACTCAGTATTTTCATGAAGGTTCCAAGAATTCTTTTCTATACTCAGGATGTTGCGGAAATCCATATCAGAGTCGAGAATCCCTCCTGGTCCAGTATCGACTCTACTATAAAATCCGTTGCGAAAATTGAGGAAGTGGTCAAAGAAATTGTGCCCGATCATGTGCTCAAAAACACAATATCGATGATCGGGATTGACCTTACCGCTCAGGGATCCAACCTGGGCGACCATCTGGCAACGGTAATAGTGGAGTTTGAAGACTTCGATGTGCGAAAAGAGAACGCAAAGGAGCTTGCAAGGGAAATAAGAATAAAAGTGGAGAATGAAGTAGTGGGGCCTGTAAGAGTGGACTTCGTTGAGTCTGGCGGTCTGCCAACGGGAAAGGCCGTTGACCTGCGCATACAGGGAGAGAACTTCGAGTCCCTAAAAGAGCTTGCCGGGATAGCTTCTGCAAACCTTGAAGACGTAGCAGGAGTAAACGGGGTGAGCGACGATCTGATCTGGGGTAAGCCCGAGATCAGAATCGATGTGGACGAGCAGAGGGCTGCAGTGTACGGACTCAATACAAGAACCATTGCAAGGGCTATAAGGGCCGCGGCAGAAGGGCTGACAGTGGCTCAAACCCGCCTCGGCACTGAAGAGGCCGATATAATAGTTAAATACGAGCTCCCGTCAGGCAACCTGCTCTCACTCCTTGAGTCATATCAGATACGCTCGCCTCAGGGCGGCTGGGTGCCCATAAGCAGCGTTGTCAGTATGACGGTCGAGCCCAGCATGCTCTCGATATCCCGCTATGATAACGAGCGCTCTGTCAGGGTAACGGCTGAGATTGACGAGAAGGTTACTACCCCGATGGAAGTCAACGCTTCCCTTGCAGCCTATCTTGACGATACCTTAAAGAATTTCCCGGGCTACTCCTACGTGTTCGGCGGTGAGGAAGAGCAGACGAGGGAGTCTCTTGAGAGTATACAAAGAGCTGCCATCATCGCAGTACTACTCATATACATGATACTGGCGAGCATGCTCAAGTCCTACACGCAGCCCTTTATTATTATGGCAGTGCTCCCCTTCGCGCTCATTGGGGTAATGATAGGGATACTTCTCCGGGGCGAGCCTCTAACGCTGCCTGCCCTTATAGGCACGGTTGCGCTTCTTGGAATTGTTGTCAACGATAGTCTAATTCTCATGACTTTTATAAACTCCAGGTTTAAAAAAATGAACCGGGTAGTGGCGGTCGCTTTTTCAGCGAAGCACCGCTTCAGACCAATTATTCTGACCACGGTAACTACGTTCGGCGGGCTCGCATCATTAATGATTAAATTCAGGGGAGAGGCCGCGTTCCTGGCCCCGATGGCGGTTGCGCTCGGGTTCGGGCTCGTGTTCGCTACGTTTATTACCTTACTCCTGATACCGTGTCTGTACTTGATCCTCGATGACGCCAAGATATACATTCACAAGAAATGGAACGACTGGCGAAAGAAAGGAAAGGTTGCTCCAGACCTGCCCGGAAGCACGGAGCCCCGAACCTTGTAGCTCTTGTC
>QIHJ01000263.1 GCA_003229065.1 Candidatus Dadabacteria bacterium | reverse complement strand
ACCGGGGTCGATCTCCAACAGTCTCTTGTTAGCTTCCCTTCCTCCCATCCCGCCCGGTATCGTGAGGTCTATCATTACAGCGTCAAACGGGCTTCCGGTTTCCATAGCCGACACATACTTATCTATCGCCTCCTTACCGTCTGCGGCGTAGTCGACTTTATAGCCAAGGTGCTTAATCATTTCTCCCGCTGCGGTTCTTACCATTTCTTCGTCGTCCATGACCAATATCTTACCGTTCCCCTTGAGTAAATTCGGAGTTGTTTCATGAGCTCTGACTATATCTTCAGCGGCGGGAATGTATACATCGAACCTCGTCCCTTTTCCGATCTCGGAACTTGCGGCAATATGGCCGTCATGGTTTTTTACGATCGAATATACCGTCGTCAAGCCCAAACCGCTTCCACTTTGCTTGGTAGTAAAATATGGATCAAAGATCTTTTTCTTTAACTCCTCTGTCATGCCTATTCCGCTATCTTCGATCGTGATCCTGATATAATTACCCCCGTCCGCATTAAACCCATTGGAACTGTTTAAGCTTGTGTTTTGAAGTTTAATACTTATTATCCCTCCCTCGGGCATAGACTGATCCGCGTTTATTATAAGGTTATGGATTACCTGGCTAATCTGGCCCTCGTCCACCTCCGCGGGCCATATCTCATCATCAAAACCGAATTCACATTTAACTTTAGAGCCGCTTACCGCAAAATTCGCCGTATCTCTTATTAATTCACCCAGAGAGTGTACAAACTCCTTAACCGGAGCGCCTCCTTTTGAGAAAGTGAGCAGCTGTGTGGTTAAATCTTTAGCCCTGAGCGACGCGTTTTCGGCCTCCGTCAGTCTCCCGTACATACTATCTTTTGGGTCCAAATGTGTTTTTGAGATAGAGATGTTCCCCAGTATGGAAGTTAGCAGGTTGTTGAAGTCATGCGCAATGCCGCCCGCGAGTACGCCGAGAGATTCGAGGTTTTGTTTTTTAAAGAGCTCTTCCTCGAGCTTCTTGCGCTCAGTTATGTCGCGGTTGACGATAACGCCTCTTAAATCTCCCGCTGATGTCTCATAAGTCCTTCCTGTACTTTCAAACCATCTCCAATGCCCGCTTTTATGCTGAAACCTGAAAATCGCTTTACCCGAGGTCCGCTCGTTCACTATTCTGCCGAACTCCCTGATTACATGCACAATATCATCCTGGTGAATGTGCTCAAAGATACTTTCTCCCAGCAGCTCCTCAGGTCTATACCCCAGAGTATCTTCAAAGTTGGGACTCAGGTACAGAAACTTGCCGTCCACGCTCGATTCGACAATAAGGTCGTGGATGTTCTCAACAAGCGCCCGGTATTTTTCAGCGCTCTCTTTCAATAAGTCCTCCGCTTTCTTCAGGTCCGTTATATCTACCATAAGACCCCGTAGCCCGGCCACCTCGCCGTTTGCTTTAACCACCGTCACAATATCGCGCAGCCATACCGTTTTGCCGTCGGCCGCTACCATCCTGTACTCCAGTATATGATCCCTTTTTTCCCGAGTGGCGTCCAAACAGATTTTGTACGCCCAGTCCCGGTCCTGTGGATGGAGCTTTTTTAACCAGAACTCTCTGTCTTCAGTCCAATCCTCCGGCGGATATCCGAGTATACGCTCGGCTTGTTTGCTTATAAACGTAAATGCTAACGTTTTCGGATCGGCTTCCCAGACTATTCCCTCGACTGTGTTTACCAAAGACTCATAGTCTTCTTCCGACTGTCGGAGAGCTATCTCCGCGTCCTTTCGCTCCGTTATGTCCTCCACAACAGACATGCCGCCTATGATTTTCCCCGCCCCGTCTCGAAGCGGGGCTACAGAGAGGAATAACCATAGCTCGACTGAGCTGCTGGTTGCCCTGTAAAGGCCCTCCTGACAACCGGATCCGCCTTTGAGAGTGTCTTCATGGAGCCGGATAAAAGTCTGGTCATTCAGTTTTCTTAGCTCCGTCCCAATAATTTTTTCGCGCGTGACTTTTAGTGTCTCTGCATGGTGCTCGTTAGTATTAGTGATCACTAAATCAGTGTTAAATATATATACCCCGATCGGCGATTGGTCGTAGAGGGTCCTGTATCTTTCCTCCGATTCGCGGAGAGCATCGGTCTGTCTTGCATTGTTTATTGCTATTGCAACCTGGTTTGCGATAATGTCCAGGAGTTTTAAATCGTCAAGGTCGAAAGCGTTTTTTTTAAATGAGTTTATGTTTATACAACCTATTGTTTTGTCCCCGTGTTTGATCGGCATCGAGGCATAGCTCTTCGTGCCTACCTTCTTCCCCAGTTTGCCGATTACATTGTCCTTCTCGACGTCCGGACAGTAAATAAGCTTCCCCTCTCCCAGCACCTTCCATGTAAAGCCTTTAGGCTTGGGTATTCTCTCTACCGATTTTATAAACCAGTCCGGATAACCGCGCCACGCTTGTATTACGGCTTCGTCACCTTCAATAAAATAAATCGATACGTTATCCGCTCCGTCGATGTTCTTGTTCATTGCATCTACGGCGTTCTCCACCACTTCCTGAGGGTCAATCGAGCTGTGAACGCCTCTGGTTACCGTGCTTATTGTTTCTTCGTATCTATTCTTTTTGGAAAGATGCTCCAAAATTATTTTTAACTCTTGTTCATTGTGGTCCCGTACAGTTTGCTCATGCTCATTGTCAACATATACCTTTTTCCTCTCTGAAGCACCATCCTTACCATTGGTACCGGTGATTCTCCTAAGCTCTTCCAATTCACGGATCAGTTCTTTTTTTGTCTTATTTTGGTCATTCATTGTTCAAGCTCCGGGCAGGGTTGAAACGCAGGTCGAAAATAGAGGATGTAAACCTTTACTGACATTATGAGTAGAATGTGTATGTAGATAATTAGAATGAAGCTCGCACACCCTGTGTCCCGTATCTCAAAAGTCACATCACCCCGGATTCTAAACCCATACTATTATTCTAAGTCTATTACATATGTAATTCAACTATGACTGCGGCTGAATGATATTTAAGGGTTAATAGTGTCACAAAATGCGTATAATTATTTATGGTTATTACTGTGTAAGGGAAATTAAATGAAATCTATCAGGTTAGGGTCTGTAGTTCTTCTATTTCTAATATTTTGGTGTACAAACGCTTACACCCAGAAAGTACCCGAAGGAGCTGAATGGAAGCCGGTGGAAGGTCTCGAGCTTATAGGTACGAAAGCTCCCGGTCTTTCGGGGCTAATCTGGCTCAACTCCAAGCCTCTTAAGATAGAGGAGCTCAGAGGCAATGTGGTACTGATACGCTTCTGGCTTGTCGGCTGTCCATTCTGTGAAAACACGGCGCCTTCTCTGGTCGAATTTAACCGAAAGTACAAAGACCGCGGACTTCGGATAATCGGTATACATCACCCCAAGTCTCAAAGGACTATGGATGAAGAGCTTGTATTAAGTGTAGCAAAACAGTTCGGTTATGATTTCCCTATAGCTCAGGATAACGACTGGAAAGTTATAAATAATTACTGGCTTAAGGCTAAGAAACGCTCCTATACATCATCCACTTTTTTAATAGACAAGAATGGGATCATACGCTTAGTACATGACGGCGGTGAGTTTTATAAAAGCGCTGATAATGAAGACGCCGACCGGGCTTATAGTGCAATCGATAGAAAAATCGTGGAGCTCCTGGCCGAGTAGTCCTACCACGAACCCCCGCCTCCTCCGCCGAATCCTCCTCCGCTAGACCCACCACCTCCGAGGCCGCTTGATCCGGATCGTTTAGGGGTCGAAGCAAGGGTGCTCTGCATAACGCTAAGACTCCGTCCCAGGTCGTTTACGAATAAGCTGGGAGAAAATGCATTTGCGTAGTAAGGGGAGTAATACCAATTAGGTGGCTCGGTATACATTTCACGGAAAGCGTCCGCCCACTTGTCTTCAAGCCCGAACACCAGGGCATACGGTAGCACTCTGTCAAAGAGAGTCGGGTCCTCCTTAGCCATTCTTCTTATCCTGTCCTCCTCCGCGCGCTCTATAAACTCCCTGAAACCCAGAAGCTCTTCGTTAAGTAACGTCCCCCTCCTGGTTTTACGCGGCATATGCCCGGCAAATAACAGAATTACAATTCCCGATATTCCCAGAGAAACTCCGAGAGGGAAGTTGGACATAAGGAAAAATGAAATGATAATTATGCCTATCCCCGCCCACTTGTAGATTCTTCTTACATTCTCTGGGTTAGCCGGGAAGTATCTCTTGTCTATGAGTTCTTTGTATAGCGCTTTTTTAATCCCCGGAAGCTCTTTATAAAATTTGTTTTTAAGTGAAGACACCATAGTCTCGCCGCTTCCCTCGAAGATTCCCGACAGCACCTTTGACTCATGGGCTTTAAGATCAGCATCCTCGCTATCTTTTATTCTGACGAGCTTGTAATCCCTGTCGGTAAAAAAGTAAAACTTTGTGCTCTTTATCTCTTCTATTTTAATATAGCCTCTGACAGCAAGATCGATCACGGTCGAGCTTATGTCGAGTATGCCGGCCCTCTCATCAATCAGCGTCCCCGCTTCTGCGGGCGTCAGGTTTTCAGGCGGTTCATATCTGACGGCGATGACGCCCCTTCCCTCGGGGTCTTTACCCCGGGAGCGCCATATGTAATAGAGCGAAATCAGTGTTGCGAACGGGAGCGCGAAATACCAATTGTCCATTAGCAGCCTGATTAGCTTGAAGAGTGCCGACGGCTCATCTACAACACCCTTGGGCATGCCGACTACAGTAGTTAACCCCTGACCCGCATAGAGATTATTCACGGTCTCAAATTCAATCGAATCGGGGTTTATTCTGATTTTGCAGTCCTGACTCTTAGAGCCGTAAGAGCCCGTGTAACAGAGGGCTTTAACACCCTCGGGAACGCCGTTTTCAAAAGACACTTTTGCGCTTGCGTGCCTTATAGGCACCCTCCATTCATTACCCGTAACGTTCCAGTATATCTCGTCATAATCATCAAAGTAGGCAATCGCTCCGTCTACGAAGTACTGTATTCTGTATCCGTTGACACCAGTAGTCTTAGTGTCCGGGTCACCGATTCTGATATTCACCCTGTCCCCAGATTTACTTACATTGTACTGATACGGCCCGCTCTTAAAATCTGTGACTTCCTCAACGTGGAGCTTTATAGTCTGCTTCTTATATCCGTAGTTATATTTATACGGTATGTCCCTGTATATACCGTGGCGTAGCGCGTGCTGAAAGTCGTATTCGATCTCCTCTTCCACTACTAGTGTTCCGTCGCTGCTAAGGTATAGCTCCGCTTTAAAATCTAATATCTCCTCAGAGCTCGCGGTAACGGTAATAAAGAATAAGAGAATGAAAAAGCTAATGGTTAAAGTTTTTTTTAGCATCGTTTTGTGGTAATGCGCGGTCTTAGGGGTTAGCTGAATTTCACTTCGGGGACCTTTCTCTCTTCGGTTGAGTCAAGCTCGAAGTATTCACGCTTCTCAAACCCGAACATATTGGCGACAATATTGCTCGGCACGGATTCGATCTTTGTGTTCAGGTCTCTCACGACGGCGTTATAATATCTCCTGGCCATCTGTATATGCTCTTCGATCTCGGATAATTCACCCTGAAGCTCGATGAAATTCTGGTTGGCTTTTAGCTCAGGATAAGCTTCGGACAGTGCGAACAGGCTCTTTAATGCCGACTGGAGAAAATTCTCTGCCATAGCCTTGTCCCCAGGGGAAGCCGCTCCCATGGCCTGGTTCCTGGCCTGCACCACTTTTTCAAAAGTCTCCTTTTCGTGGGAGGCGTAGCCCTTTACGGTCTCGACCAGGTTTGGTACCAGGTCGTATCTTCTCTTAAGCTGCACGTCCACATCGCTCCATGCCTGCTCAGAGGTGTTTCTAAGTCTGATTAATCCGTTGTAGATCCCTACCGCGGCAAGGATTACTATGACTACAATAACGAGTAATATGAGGAATCCGCTCATTCAGCCCTCCCGTTTTGTTTAGATCGGCACGACACTCTAATTAATAATGCAAATCTGTATATAAATCAACAAAAAGGAGGATAGCTGTCAATAGTTACCAAAGCGGGTTAAACGTTAGTCCGGATAGTATTTTAGGATAGAAATAAGTGGTTTTATGGGGCATCCTGTCTCCGCTTGAGACAACATCGAAGATATCTCCCGCCTTAAGCTCGGGCAGTATAAACGCAATCTTATATTCCCCCGATCTCACAAGCTCCACAGCTTCATCAAGATATTTCGAGTACAGTATGTCCGCGCTTTCTTCATCTATGATTTTGTTGAACACATTTGTATGTAGCGTGATAACTCCAAGGCCTCTGCCGGGCTCTTGAGTGCTCTGTTTCGGAGTAACCCTGTACGCATGCTCTGGGTCGCCCAGCAGTAGCGTAAACTCATCGTTCCCGATACCCGAGACAGCTTCGTCAAACGGTATTTTCCTGAGCTCAAATTCATCTCCGAGCTTATCTAGAAGCTCTTGGTCTGCAAGTCCATCGAGGTTTTTCACTACTCTATGAGTGGGGTTAATAACGAGACCTTCGTCTTCACCTCTTGAGAGGAACATCATCACATATTCATAAGGCTCTGTTCTCGTCCCTTCTCCCGCGTCCTCCCTCCTCTTATTCCTATACTCAAGAGCCGTTTCATAGCGGTGATGCCCGTCCGCTATAAGTAAGCTTTTTTCCACCATGGTCTCTTTAAGCAGCTCTAGAAGGGCCGGGTCCGAGACCTGCCACATCTTGTTGACCACGCCTTCATCACTCTCCACTTCGAATATCGGCTCCCCGGAAACTGCCATATCTATGGCTTTTTCTATTGTAGCTTCAGGGTCCGAGTACACTGAAAAAACAGGGCTCATATTAGAAATGCATGCTGTTGTAAGCTTCATTCTGTCCTGCTTATGCTTAGAGAATGTCCTTTCGTGGGGGAGTATGGTTTTTGTTGAAAAATCCTCGAGCTTTACCCTTGCTATAAACCCTTTCCGTGTCAGCTTTCTCCCTTTCTCCTCAAACTCCTGGTAGTAGGGGTATATCGATTCCTCGCCGTCCTGCGTCAGTATGCCTTCTTCCAGCCATTCTCTGAACGTCTTGGCCGCAAGCTCGTATTTAGAGTCCCCTTCACCCTTAGGCAGTATTAGACGCACCACGTTAAGGGGGTCTTTCTCAAAAAGCTCTTCCTGCTCCTCTTTGTTTATCACGTCGTATGGAGGCGCAAGCACTTTACCGAAATCCCGTATCTTCTCCGGGTTATATCTTATTGCCTTAAAACCCTTAACTGTAGCCATCAAATATACTCCTTAATCTTTTCTTCTTTTATATCGCCCTGACGTAGTATTGCAGGCGGATTTGCCGTAATGTCAAGTACTGTAGAGCCCTTGGACGGTGGGATATTACCAGAATCGATTATAAGGTCAACTCTGCCGCTAAACTCCCTTTGTATATCGTCGAAATGAGTTAAATTTTTTCCGCCGCTTATGTTTGCGCTAGTGGACGTTATAGGCTGGTTGAAATGATAAAAGAGAGATTTTACGAACTCGTGGCCTGAAATTCTTACAGCTACCTTCCCTGTACCTGCCATGATTACCTTGGGTAATACGCCCCTTTCCTTCAGTATAAGCGTAAGCGCGCCCGGCCAGAATTTTCGGGCTAGAGCACTGGCCATGTAGTTTACCTCCACGACTTCGGAGAGCATGCTTAAATCTCTCACAAGGAGCGGTATTGCCATGTCCTTGGGTCTGCCCTTTATCTCGAATACCCTGTCCACCGCACCCTCATCCATAGCGGATGCAGCTATGCCGTAAAGCGTTTCAGTCGGGTATACGACCACGCCGCCCCTGGTTAGCACATCGGCGGCCATTTTGCCTGAATCCGGGTTATGAGAATTAATAACTTCTGTCAAAGAATCTGTTCTTCGCTTATCTATCGTACTTTTTGGCTGCTCTTTCTACCTTCCGGGCTAACTGTTTCCGGGCTTCTTTTATTTGTTTCTTTATATCCGGATACTTCACAGCTAGTATCGAGGCTGCATATAAAGCCGCGTTCCTGGCGCCGCCCTTTCCGATAGCCATAGTGGCTACCGGGATTCCTGGGGGCATCTGAACGATAGACAACAGAGCGTCCAAGCCGTTTAGCGCTGAGGAATCCACCGGCACTCCTATAACAGGTATCGTAGTATAAGCCGCCACAACCCCCGGCAGATGAGCCGCCCAGCCCGCTCCGGCTATTATGACTTCAATACCCCTTCTTTCAGCGCTCTGAACATAATTCTTGACCTTATTGGGCGTCCTATGAGCCGAGGCTATCCTGAGCTCATACTCTA
>QIHJ01000371.1 GCA_003229065.1 Candidatus Dadabacteria bacterium | reverse complement strand
GAATCCGTCCATTTTATCGGCGATATATTCTCTTTTATATACTGATATAACCATTGCGGACGAGGCGTATTCTATTTTCCTGAGGTCTTGTGCGAGACCGGGGTCCATATGTTCTAAGAGCTTCCCTGTTATGTAAGACGGTGTGGTAATTATAACTCCGTCAGCTTTTTCCACACCGTTTTGGGTTATAACATTAAAACCTTTCTCGGTACGCTCTATTCCCTCTGCTTTTTGGTTCAGTTGTACCGAGCTTTTAGGTAATTTTTCTAAAATGGCTTCTATGAGCGTGATAAGTCCTTTCTTAAAACTTAAAAACATGCTGTACCGGGCGCCGCCGTCTTTTCTTTCTTTTGTATTTAGTCGCTGAGCGCTGTAAATACCCCGTATGACGCTCCCGTACTTCTCTTCCATCTCTATAAACTGTGGCATAGTCGCGCGTAAGCTCAGGGTTTCGGGGTCGGCAGTGTAAACGCCTCCTATCATTGGCTGGGCGGCCCGCTCAAAAGCCTCTACACCGAGTCTCCTCCTTACAAAAGAGGCCAAGCTCTCGTCATTTATACTCTTTTTTGGTATGACCAGGTCCATAAGCATTCTCGCTTTGCCGTACCATGAGAAAAGAGGGGTCTTTAGAAACGACAAGACATTGCCCGGAGCGAGCATATGAAAACCTTCGGGAAGTGGTACGAGCCTCCGGTTCATGAGGACAAACGACCGCCTCTTTCCCTCTTGTGTTCCGATCAGCTCACCTGAAAGTCCAAGCCTTTTTGAGAGATCAAGAGCCCAGGGCTTGGTGGTAATAAAGGAATCGGGCCCGAGCTCGATCAGACATTCGTCTTTTTCTATTGTGTGGATTAGGCCGCCCGTTCTTTGTCCTGCTTCAAGCAATATGAGTTCTAGGTCGAGGTTATTCTCTCTACTGAGCTCTACAATCCTGTGGGCCGCGCTTAAGCCCGATATGCCTCCGCCCACAATCACTATACGTTTTCGCATTAGGAGTATTTAACCATGATTAGCGAAGTATGAATAGTGCCGTGCGCTAATCCGCAGAGCTTGTTCTCGGGGGGTTAGTGCTCCCGGTAATCCTTAAGCTTGTAGATGAGAGACCTTCTGCTAATTCCAAGTATCTTTGCAGCTTTGGTGCGGTTGCCTCCGGTCTCTGTAAGTGCTCTTTCAATATATTTTCTTTCGATTTTCTGCTTTGCCTCTTCAAAACTTAGTGAGCTCAGCCATGTATCTATTTTAATGTTGTCCTTCTTTTCACCGTTCATAAGATCGATATTAGCAATATAATCGGTATCTGATAGAATCATTGCCCTCTCGATTACGTTCTCAAGCTCTCTGATGTTGCCGGACCACTCATGCTGCATCATGCCGGCCATGACTTCCGGGGCTACGTCTTTCACGCTGCGGCTGAGCTTTTGGTTGTATTTGGTTATAAAGTGGCTTACCAGGAGCGGGATTTCATCTTTACGCTCCCTGAGAGGGGGTATATGTATGGGGAAAACATTTAGTCTGTAAAATAGGTCATCTCTGAAACTTCCTTCTTTTGCAGCCTGCACTATGTCAAGCGATGTGGCCGCTATGACCCTCATATCTACGTTCTTGGTTTTCGTATCGCCGAGCCGCCGTATTTCTTGTTCCTGAAGCACCCTGAGGAGCTTGGGCTGAAGGGAAAGCGGTATCTCTCCTATCTCATCTAAGAACAGAGTGCCTTCTGCGGCTTCTTCAATCAGGCCTGTTTTATCGGTAATCGCTCCGCTGAATGCGCCCTTGACGTATCCGAAGAGCTCGCTTTCCATGAGGGTCTCGGGTATTGCGGCGCAGTTTACGGCTACGAAAGGAGAGTCTCTGCGGCTGCTGCTATTATGGATCGATCTTGCTATGAGCTCCTTTCCCGTTCCGCTCTCGCCTGTGATGAGTACCGTCGTTTTAAACTCAGCGGCTTTCATTGAAAGCTCCAGCACCCCTTTCATGAGATCGCTTGAGTAAACTATCTGCTTTAGCTCCCCCATGAAACCAAGCTCTTTTTTGAGGTTCTTGTTCTCAATCTGAAGCTCTTTTCTCTCCTTTGCCATTCGCATTCTGAGTATGAGCTCTTCTGAGTTGATAGGCTTATTTATGTAATCGTCGGCTCCGGTTTTAATAGCTTCAATAGAAGTCTCTATAGTGCCGTATGCTGAAATCATTATGACAACGGACGAAACGCCCTTTTCCCGTATTTCTTTAAGGAAGCCTATACCGTTTCTGCCGGGAAGCCTTATGTCGCAGATTATAAAATCGAACCTTCCACTCTGCTGTACAAGCTCAAGCGCACGGTCCGTGCCCGCGGCGCTCAACACTTCATACCCTTCCATCTCGAGTATGATAGTGAGGGACTCCCTTATTCCCTTCTCATCGTCAACTACTAAAATTTTCTGCTTTGTCATAATCTCTTAACCTTGGGAACGTGAGAGTGAAAAGAGTTCCTTCTCCCACTTGGCTTCTGACCGTCATTGTGCCGCCGAAAGCCTCTACTATTCTATGTGAAACCGAAAGCCCGAGTCCGGTTCCCTTGCCGGGCTCTTTCGTAGTGAAAAACGGATCGAAGATTTGATTTAACAAGCCGCCCGGAATACCGGCACCGTTGTCGCTTACTCTTATATATACCTCTTTGTCTGAATCGACACCGGATGAAATGCTAATTTCGCCCCTGTCTCCGATGGCGTCTTTAGCATTTAGGATGAGGTTTATTATTACTTGTGAGAGCTGGTGAGGGTCGGCCTCAATAAGCACGGACTCTGTGGTTAACTCTTCTATAAAGGAGATATTTTTTAATATTCCCTGGCGCTCTATGATGTCGATGCTGTCTCTGATCACAGAGTTAGTGTCTAAAATACGGGGCTCAAACTTCTTGGGTCGAGAGTATTCGAGGAGGGTTTTAATAATCTTATCCAGCCTCTGGACTTCTCTTTCGATGTCTCCTAAATACTGAGATTTTGTCCCGGCGGGGTCTGAGGGTCTTCGCTTCAGCACCTCAACATAACCGCTTATGGCGCTTAGGGGGTTCCCTATTTCGTGCGCTACACCGGCTGAGAGTCTGCCCAGTGAGGCAAGCTTTTCAGATGCAATCAGCTCTCTCTGAGTCTGTTTGAGCTCGGTATTGTTTTGCTCAAGCTCGTTAATCTTATCCCTGAGCTTTTTCTTTCCTTCCTCAATTTCCTCATACATAACTCTTAATGCCGAGTATAGCTGGTTGAGTTCTCTGACTTTGCCTATGTCTATGTTTTTGGGAAACTTGCCGTCCGCTATCTTCTCCGTGATATAGATCAGCTCCCGGACGGGCTTGATTACTCTTCTGGATAATATGTAGAAACCGAAAAACGCTATTACAATGAGAAAGAGGATTATCCATAGCGCTATGAGGCGCTGGTTTAAAATTATATTGTCATCAAAGACGCTCAGGGGCTGAGAGATGAGTATTGCTCCCTTTTCACCTCCTGCAAGCTTGACAGGGATTGCCGCTTTAAATCCCTTGTAGCTTGTTATCGGAGGGATATTCATGCCCTCAATATCTATAGCTATTTCTCCTGAAGTTAGGGCTTGATGAGCTATGAGTGTATCGCTCATAGCTGCGATTCTATCCGCAGTGGATGTGCCAGAGATGACAGTGCCGTCATTTGCCAAGACCACCGCCCAAGCTCCCTCCGGCAGAGCCTCTCTTAAAAATTCGACCCCGCCCTCTATATCGTTTTCCCTGAAGTAAGACTGTTCGATGGCGCCTGTGAGCGATTTTACGCTTTGGACTTTGCCCTGGAGCGCTACCCTCTCAGTCACCTTAAAGGCTATTATGCCTATAAGGAACATCGCGACTGCCGTGATAAAAAGAATGTTTATAAGTATTTCAGCTGTAATACCGGTATAGCGCATTTTTATCGACGCTGCCTTTTTGCGCGCAGTTGCACTCGCGCGTTCTCTTTTACACTATTAATTATAGTGCCGTTTCGGCTGGAAGTGAGGATTAGAGTTTAAGACTGAAGCCGCCGGTGAATATGTAGATCACCGAAGCTACAGAGAGGAAAGGGCCGAAGGGAAGGGCGTACTTAAGGTCACCCCTCTTATATAGTATTACCGATATACCGACTGCTGTGCCGAGAATAGAGCTCAGGAATATGACGAACACGACGCCCTGTACGCCGACAAACGCGCCTATCATTGCAAGTAACTTAACGTCGCCCATGCCCATTCCTTCTCTTTTTCGTATCACCTCGTACAAAAATGCGATAGTTAGCAGCACGCCGCCTCCGAGTACGGCTCCGAATACGGAATCAAAGAGCGGCACTTCGCTTAGTAAGCCGAAAAAGCTCCCGAGGCTCATGTCGGCGCTCCCGATCAGCTCACGGCTGTACTGCCAGTCCGTTATGATGGCATTAAATACCAGTCCTACAATTATGCCCGGAAGACTAATGATATTGGGGATAATCATGTGCTCAAGATCGATAAAGCTAATTACCAGGAGGGCGTATATAAATAAGGCGTAAAAGAGCGTCTTGATAGTGAAGCCGAACGTATACACCGTTAAGAGTAGAAGTAAACCCGAGAGTATCTCGATAAATGGGTAGACGGGAGATATGCCGGACTTACAGTCGGCGCATTTACCGCCCAGGAGTAAGTAGCTTAGTATCGGTATATTGTTATAAAATTTGATTTTATATCCGCATGCCGTGCAGTGGGAAGGGGGGAATGCAATAGACTCTTCTCTCGGAAGCCTGTAGATGCAGACGTTCAGGAAACTCCCGAACACCGTGCCGAATAGAAATGAGACGATATAGAGCACTAGATCATTAGGCACGGTACTTATTAGGGTGCTCCTTCTGAAAGTCTCCGTAAATGCCGATAACTTTTTCCCTTACTTCGTTAAGGGCATCTCTGAAATTGCGCTCGGAGATTTTAAGCTTCTTTCTTCTGTCTTTTAAATGCTCCCTTATTGCGAGCATCGAAGCCCTTTGACACAGAAGCTCTATGTCGGCGCCCGATAGCCCTTTGATCTTACTTGCTACCTTCTTTAACTCTACACCCTCCGTTATGGGTTTTCCGCGTGTATGAATTTTAAGTATTTCTAAGAGCTCGTTTTCATCGGGGTAGGGGATATTAAGTATAAGGTCGAACCGGCCTGAGCGAAGAAGCGCCGGGTCTACAATATCGACCCTGTTGGTAGCGGCCAGGATGAGTACTTCTCTTAAGTCCTCAACCCCGTCCATTTCGGTTAGGAGCTGGCTTACGACTCTTTCCGAAACCCGAGTGCCGTCAGATTCTCTCCGGCACGGGGCAAGTGCGTCAATTTCGTCGAAGAACACTATACAAGGCGCAACTTGCTTTGCTTTCTTGAATACTTCCCTCACAGCGTGCTCGGATTCTCCAACGTACTTTGATAGTATCTCCGCTCCCTTTACAGAAATAAAATTAGCGCCGCTCTGGTTGGCAAGCGCTTTGGCAAGTAAAGTTTTTCCCGTTCCGGGCGGGCCGGAAAGTAGTATTCCTTTGGGCGGCTTTGCGTCTATTATTTCAAAGAGGTCCTTGTGCTTAAAAGGCCAGACGACGGCTTCAAACAGCTTTTCCTTTATATCTTTAAGTCCCCCGATGTCGTCCCATGTGACTTTTGAGACCTCAACAAAAATCTCTCTAATAGCCGAAGGCTCTACGTCTTTGAGAGCATCCATGAAGTCCCCGGTCTCAACCGATACGGGTACGATATTCTTGGTGTCAATCGAATCAGGATCATCCTCATCGTAATCGGGAAGGGAGCGTCTGAGTGATTTCATAGCGGCCTCTCGGCAGAGGTTCTCTAAATCGGCTCCCACATATCCGTGAGTGAGGTCGGCAAGCCGCTCGAGGTCAATGTCCTCAGAGAGCGGCATTCCGCGCGTATGGACTTCGAGTATTTTAGCCCGCCCGTTTCTATCGGGCACATCGAGACTAACTTCTCTGTCGAAGCGGCCCGGTCTTCTGAGCGCCGGGTCGATAGCCCCGGGGAGGTTGGTTGCTCCTATGACGACTATATTGCCCCTTTGCTTGAGCCCGTCCATAAGAGACAGCAGCTGAGAGACTATCCTTTTCTCGACGTCCCCCGATACCTTGTCTCTTTTTGGTGCGATCGCGTCTAACTCGTCAAGGAATATGATCGAGGGCTGGTTACGGGCTGCAATCTCGAATATATCCCTGAGCCTTGCTTCGCTCTCACCATAGAATTTGTGCATTATTTCAGGGCCGTTAATCACCTGGAAATTGGCGTTTGTTTCATACGCTACCGCTTTTGCAAGCAACGTCTTGCCGCTGCCCGGCGGTCCGACGAGGAGTATGCCCCGAGGTGGGTCGATGCCAAGCTTGTTAAAGAGCTGAGGGTATCTCAAGGGAAGCTCTACAATCTCTCTTACTTTCGTAATCTGCTCCTGAAGCCCGCCTACGTCATCGTAGCTTACTCTTGTGCTGTCGAATTTTCCCTTAGGCCTCCTTCGTATATCTATCTTTGTAGAAGCCCTTATAATTACGGAGTTTGAAGGGATTATTCCGGCTACATTGAACTCCTCTTCACCCGTGCCGGGGAGCTTGAGCCTAATCCTGTCCCCCAGAGTTATAGGATAGCCGTCCAGGCGGTCAATGAGGTATTTGGTTTCATTCCCGTTGTAAAGAAGCTCGGAATTTCTGGGCGACAGGACAACCTTGGTAGCCGACTTTGAGTCGACTTTCTTCACGAACACATGCTCGTCTATATCAACCCGGGCGTTTTCTCTAGTGACCACGTCTATCTGGATCACCGATTTATGACGGAGAGATTTTTCAAGCGGCATCACCCGAACGATGGTCTTTCTCTTTCCGCCGATTTCAATCAGGTCCCATGCGTCTATGCCGATTTCATGCATATCGCGGGGGTTTAGGCGGGCAAATCCTTTGCCCGAGTCTTTTTTCGCTATCTCTTTAATTTTAAGTGCTATCATCGTAAACCCTGAAAAGATAATACCGCTCGTCTTTTTAGGGGTCAAGACTTTTTCGTATACAAAGGATTTAAAAGAGCTCAATCGCTTGCTGGGACGCGGTGAGTAGATTGATAATAGGGCGTATATTTATTATAATTTTCAAAACTGACTTTAAAGACAATAAACCCGTGATACTTAAATCTCTTACACTTAAAAATTTCAGGTCTTACAGGGCCGAGACATTTACATTCGACGAGCGTGTGAATCTGATACACGGCGCTAATGCTCAGGGGAAGACCAATTTGCTCGAGGCCGTACATTTCCTATTGGCGTTTAAGCCCTTTAAGCAGGTGAAACATGAAGAGCTCATTACTTTTTCTGCACAGGAGTGCAGGATAAAGGGTGAGATTGAGTCTCCGGGCGGTCTCGACGAGGTGCATATCTATATCGGGGGTGAGAAAAAGACAGTCAGGCTGAACGGTAAGATCGTCTACAGGGCGTCAAGTGTTCTGGGAAGATACCAGGTGGTTTCCTTTCTGCCCTCCGATATTGAGCTGGTAAAAGGCAGCCCTCAATACAGGAGACGTTACCTGGATGCTCTTATCTCAGCGCTTGAGCCCGAATATCTCCGCGACCTTAAGCAGTATCACCGCGCGCTTTCACAGCGTAACGCCGTGCTTTCTAAATCAGCCAGATTGAGCCCCGAGAGTCTTGAAGTATGGGACGAGAAACTGGCGGAAACCGGAGGTAAGATCGTAAGTCGAAGAAAGGAATATGTAAAGAAAATGAAACCCCGGATAAATAGGCTATACAAGCTCACTTCAGGGATCGATGCTCAAATAGATGTCATATACCGGTGCTCTTTCAATACTGGGAAAGACCCCGCAAGCGGTTTAATAACCGCGTTAAAATCTAATTTTGAAAAGGACAGAAAGCGCGGACATACTACTGCGGGGCCACACAGGGACGTACTTACTTTCAATCTGTCCGGTAAAGACACAGCGGCTTTTGCATCACAAGGGGAGGCAAAGAACCTGGCATTCGCGCTCAAGGCATCCGAGATCGGGCTTATAAAAGAGACGCTCGGAAAAACTCCGGTTCTGCTGCTGGACGACGTAACGAGTGAGCTCGATGAGAGTAGAAAGAAATTCATATTTAGACTGCTTAAAGACTTTTCGGGACAGGTGTTTATAACAACCACGAGCAAAAAAGAGATTCAATATGATGGGGAAATGAAAGAGTTCTATATAAAAGACGGTAGAGTGGTGCAGAACTCATAAGCTGATTCATAACAAACTTCGGAGGAGATCTGTTGGGCGAAAAGGCGTTTCAGGATTACTGGGATCATAACGACTGCTGGGGCTGCGGGGCGAATAACCCTCACGGCCTGCATATAAAAAGCTTATGGTCGGG
>QIHJ01000046.1 GCA_003229065.1 Candidatus Dadabacteria bacterium | reverse complement strand
AAAGGGCAACCTTCTTCTCAAGCTCCTTTACCTTATCCGTTGCTTCTTTTTCGAGCTTCCGAGCGTCTTTTAACGATTCCGCTACCTTTATATCGATTTCTTCCTTCTTTTTCTTTATTCCTTCCTTTGTCGCTTCATCGAGCGCGTTGTAGTTCTCCTGTGTTACGGGTTTTCCTTCTATAAGAGGGATGGTGATTATTCCCGTGGGTGAGAACTGCACCTGTATATTACTTTCCCCTGCTGTTTTCTGAAGTTTTTCGTAGAGTACGTTTTTTTGCTTCTGGAAATCGTTTAAAATAGACTGCTTCTGTTCTTCAAATTCCTTGCTCTCAAAGGCTCTCGGTATATCTGTCTTGAGAATTTGAAGGAAATCGTCCATATCCTTCTTGAATATTCTTCCATGTCCCACAAGGACCTCTATTGCCTTGGGCTCGTTCGGGTCCAGGAAGTTATACACGTAGCACCAGTCCTGAGGTGTGGGTTTATCTTTGGCTACAGCGGCCAGGGTTCTTTCGATGGTCGTTGTTTTTCCGACCCCGGTGGGACCTGAAAGATAGATATTATATCCTGCGTATTCGATTCCAAGGCCGAAGTTTATGGCATCTACAGCTCTGTCTTGTCCTATAAAATCCGTGCAGGGAGGCAGCTCTTCCGTTGTCTTAAATCCAAGGGTGCTTAAGTCGCAGGCTTTGTAAGCCTGAGCGGGTTTTAATTCCTGGACCTTTCTCATATCTGCTCCTCACTATATAAATTCATACATAGATTATCCTCATAGTAGTGAAACTTGATTATTAAATACTACCATTATGTAAAATCCCTATCAAAGCCCTTTTATTATCTAGTTGGCATCCGAATTGATAAAGACTTTCGTTTTATGTAGCTTAAATAGATTATAGCACGTCGGAGGTTATACACGATGAGAGCGACAGTATACAAAGGATTGAATGACGTTCAAGTGGAGAATGTTCCGGATCCGGTTATTACAGATCCCAAGGACGTGATTGTGAAAATAACAAGCGGTGCAATTTGCGGCTCTGATCTGCATATTTACAGAGGCCACTTTCAACTAAACGAAGGCGATACGATTGGTCATGAGTTCGTGGGCCGTATTGAAGAGGTCGGGAGCGATGTAAAGGGTTTTAAGAAGGGCGACAAGGTGATAGGCCCTTTCTGGTCGAGCTGCGGTGATTGTCATTACTGCGGGATAGAGCTTTATACCTCTTGCATGAACGGCGGTTGTTTTGGTTTCGGTGACTTGCTGGGCGGTCTAGGTGGGTGTCAGGCTGAGTACATAAGGGTTCCAAACGCCGAGGGGACTTTGGTTAAAACTCCTGAAAGTTTATCGGATGACAGCATGGACGAAAAAACTTTATTATTGGGAGATAATGTATGCACCGGATATCACGGAGCGTTAAACGGGGAAATAAAACCAGGGGATACGGTCGTGGTACTCGGAGACGGAGCCGTCGGCTTATTCGCTACATATGGAGCGACTCTGTTTGACCCTGCTCAGGTTATAACGGTTGGACACCACGATTACAGACTGGATATAGCGACTAAATACGGAGCGAATAGAGTCATAAATTCAAAGAACGAGGATGCAGCAGATATAATTAAGAACATGACGGACGGTCTCGGTGCCAACGTCGTCATAGAATGTGTTGGAAATACCGATTCGTTACAATCCTCTTTAGAAATGATCCGCCCTCGCGGCACGGTATCTATAACCGGCCTGTTCTGGGAACCCTTCCCTTTGAATATGACGGACTTTTTCTTAAGGAATCTCAATCTCCGAGGTGGTGTTGCACCTTCAAGAGCTTATATACCCACTTTGATTAAACATGTAGAAGACGGTAGTTTAGACCCTACTCTTGTCCTCACTCATAGACTGCCTTTGGAGGAAACACCCAGGGGTTATGAGTTGATGGACCAGAGAATCGATAATGCGATTAAAGTTTTGGTTAAACCCTGATAAAGTAATTTCGTGTTTGAGATATCCCGTCGCTTGGGTAGCGTAAAGCTTAAAATCTTAACATTACTGGTTCATAACATACGATTTAAATAATGAATATGCCTGAAGTTGTAAAAGTGAACTTTAATTACCTTATATTATTCGTAGTTTTAGCCTCATTACTATTAATACAATCCTGTGCGAGTACCTCACCCGGCACTTCGGTAGGAAGAGGAGAGGTATTTCTTTATCCGGTGGAGAAGAACGGGGAGTGGGGGTTTATGAGCAGGACGGGGGATACGAAGATCGCGTATAAGTACGAAGGCGCAGTTGACTTTTCGGACGGAAGGGCGCTTGTAAAAAAAGACGGACTCTGGGGATATATAAATGAGTTCGATATTCTGGTAATTACCCCCGAGTACCGGGAAGCTCATAAATTCAGCGAGGGGCTTGCCCACGTGAAGGTAGACGGGCGCTACGGATATATAAACAAGGTAGGGAAAATGGTGATCGAGCCTCAGTTTGAGAAGGCTAAGCCCTTTTCAGAGCGGCTTGCGAGCGTGAAGGTTAACGGCAGGTGGGGATATGTTGATAAAGAAGGCACAATGGCGATAGAGCCACGATATGAGGAGGCCTTTAATTTCTCGGACGGCTTTGGATTGGTCATTGTGGACGGGAAGGGGGGGTATATCAAAAAGAACGGGAGGATGTTCATCGAGCCTCAGTTTGAGTGGGCTCAGGGGTATTCGGAAGGGCTTGCAAGCGTCGAAAAAGACGGGAAATTCGTATACATAGATAGATTCGGAGAGGTAAAGCTCGAAACCGATTATCAGGCTATCAGGCATTTTAGCGACGGGGCCGCCGCTTTTACCAGGGACGGCAAGCAGGGTTTTATAAATAGGAGAGGGGTTATTATAGTTCAGCCCGAATATGATGAGGTGGGGAATTTCTCAGAAGGGCTCGCAAGCTACAGAGAGGGCTCTAAGCGGGGTTTTATTAATAAGAGAGGGGAGGTAGTGATAAAGCCCGAGTATGTGACGGCTGTTACATTTACAAACGGACTCTCAATTGTCGAGCTAGGCGGCGGCGAGTGGGGATATATAGATAGGAAAGGAAGATTTGTCTGGAAATCTTCGGAATAGGAACTGTATTCATTCTATGTTAGTTACTAGTGACGGTCTTTAATATCGAGTTTCTTACCTGGGAGCTTTAGCTCAGAAGGCTTCTGTTTTCTCTTGAACAGCCATATAGTAGAGCCCAATATAAGAAGCATTCCCAGGATTGTCTGAAACTCAAACACGTATTTCCAGATAAAGATGTCGTATCCTGCTGAGAAGCCAACTTTGACGAATCCGGCTGAGGCAACGCTCGGCGCCTCGCCTATGGAGAAAGCCTTTGTCATAGCAAGCTGTCCCAATGTGCCCAGAACCCCCACACCTAGGAGCATAAGCAATATGCGCATATCTCCAAGCTCTGAAAAATCGGCTTCGCCCCGAACTGTTATGAGCGCTAGAAAAGTGATTATGGTTGCGGTAGCTGAGAAATGAGTGACGATCACCCTCGGGTCTAAATCCCTTAGCTTGCGAAGGCAGATCATTACCACAGCGCCCCCGATTGCAGCATAGAGCGCTGCTGCGCCCGCGAAGCTTCCGCTTGTAAATATAGGGTGTTCAACAAGTAAGATGCCTAATATGCCGAATATTATCGAAATCCATATTTTTTTGCCTGATGACTCGCCCAGCAGATATCCTGCCAATAACGCAACCCAAATCGGACGCGATTCAGTGATAACCGCCACATCCGATATTGGCAGAACGGTCAGTGCATAGAAAGTCGCCAGCATTGCCGAGCTTCCTATAAAGCTCCTGAACCAAAGGAGCGGTCTTGTGAGCAGGAAAGGGTTGATATCTGCTCTTAGCGCTAATACGAGTGTGATCACAAAGGATAGGACCATTCTGATAAAAGCTATAAGCAGCCAATCGACCTCTTTTCCGAGCGCGTGTATGAGCGCACCCATTGAAGCGAACATAAATCCGCCAAGTGTCATCAATAGCAAAGCTTTATTGTGTGGTGTGCTTTTAGCCGCTATTTGTCTGAGCGTAGTTACCATATTATTTAATAATCCTGAGATTTCCGTCCTGAATAAGTATTACGTACTGATTGTTCAAATTAAGGAGGAGTTGTTAAGGGACCGGAGCTTATAAATATAGTTTACCTGACAAGTAAATAGTCAGTATTGAGAAAGGGTTGCGGCTTTATTCCTACGGGCTCTATTAAGCTGTATAGTCATGCTTCTTTAAGAATTCTAAAACTATGGAGTTAAACTCAGTTGGTTTTTCTATTGGCGGGACATGAGCGCAGTCTTTTAGGATGACGAGCTCTGAATTCTCAATTTCGCCGTGCAGTATCTTAGAATATTTAGGAGAGATAAGTATATCCTCCTCTCCCGCAATAATTAGCGTCGGGGATTTAATTTTCGATACTTCAGATCTGAGATCGTGGCTTATTGATGCTTTTGCAAGGTTGATTACGGCTCTTGGGGAATTAATCTCGGAGCTAAACTCTTTCATGTTTTTAATGAGCGCCTCATTGTTTTCAATAAAGTTCTCGGAGAAGATTTGTGGAAGTAAAACATCATAACGGAGATCGTTCCCGCCCGCCTCTGTGGCTTTAATCCAGGAGTGTACAGTGAGCTCCAGGAGCTTTCCTACGTAGCTGCACGTGTCTACTAAAACGAGAGCGCCTGTCCTCTCGGGGTGTTTGAGCGCAAAATGCTGAGCAATCATTCCACCGTTGGATAACCCGATTATATGCGCTTTATCTATGTCCTGTTTTTGGAGTAACAGGCTGAGGTCTTCCGCATGAAGCTCCTGAGTATATTCCTTATCCGGCTTGTCCGAGCCGCCCTGTCCCCTACAGTCGTACCTAAGCACTCTATACCTCTCGGTAAATGGCTTCATTTGATACGCCCAGCCGGCTAGGGTCATTGTCAGACCGTTTATAAATACAACATCAAGGCCTTGGCCTTCGAGCTCGTAGTCAATAGTAATTGAGTTTATGTTAAGCGTCGGCATTCTAGAATAAGCTTGCTAGTACGGGTAGATGAACCCCCTCAATCATCTATTTCTTTTAGAAGGTCCCTCAGGTCATTAATTACGAAATCCGGTTTTATTGCTGATATTTTGATATCTTCTTTCTTTGTCGAGCCCGAGAGTGAGAGGATAGTGGAGATACCTGCTGAATAACCACCCAGAATGTCTGTGTCCATCCTGTCGCCTATGATAGCAGTGTTAGTTTTGTCACTGCATTTATTACGGGCGAGGGCTTCTTCAAATATTATATATTCGGGCTTTCCTGCTACTACGGCCTTTTTACCAGAGGCAACTTCAATGGCCGCGAGTATCGCACCCGTGGCCGGAACATGCCCTTCGGAGCTCGGGTAGGCTGGGTCTCGGCTGGTTGCGAAAAACTCTGCTCCGTTTCTGAGCGCCAGTGTTGCCAGTTTTAATTCATTGTAATGAAAGTCCGGGTGCCCGCCCAGTATGACATAATCCGCTTCCTTTGCCTCTTCACCGTCCACTAGTGTCAGGCCGGCAAGCTCTATCTCCTTTTTGAGTGCTTTACTCCCGACTACATACGCATTTTTTTTATCAGAGTTTTCAGTGTGGGTTTTTATATGATTTGCGATAGCAATAGCCGACGTAATTACATCGACCTCAGTTACCCGGAGGCCCAGTCCCCTTAATTTCCGAGTATATTCGGACGGCGAGCTTCTGGGGTCATTTGTTATAAATAAAACTTCTTTACCTATATCCACAAGGTGGTTAATGGTATCTACGGAGCCTTCTATGGGACTGTTCTCGACGTATACAACACCGTCCAGATCGATAAGAAAACAATTAAACTTGTCTATTAGTTTCATAAGGTCTTTAAAGTTATGGCCTTAATAGGTTAAGTAAGGAGAATTAGAGTATAAATTTTGATAGAGGTGCATTAACCCCATATGTGTTTTTTTAACTCTTCCTGCTTTGCGTCGTCTGATTCTTTTCTGAAGAGTGTTATTATTCTCGTTTGATCGTCCTGAGCCATCTGTACTCCTATTACGTTTAAAACATCTATTGAAGCTTGGCGGTATCCTTCGTAATAATCCTCATTTGCGCCGGATGCTTTTACAGTCTTAGAATCCAAGTACAGTGCTATAGCGGCAAATTCCTTGGGCACATTATCCTCTATTTCAAGCTTGTAATCCTCCATACCTCCCGTTGCCAGGTGGTTTTTCCATGACTCAATAATTTTCTCTATTTCTTCATTTGTCATATCTTTACCTCGTTTATTTGATCTAGACCCCCCCAGAATATAAGACATAAAATAATATACAGGATAGCTGACTTTTTCAAATAAAGACAGGCTTATATGGTATTCGGGAGATAGATTTCGATTACTAAATCAGCTGTCTCTGTCATGAAGGAGCTTACTTGCTACGATAATGTTTTCCTTTCCCGAAGACTCGGCTGTTTTAACCGCTTCCTCCAGAGTTACACTGTCTTCCAATGTGGCAAGCTTGAGAAGCATAGGGAGGTTTACACCCGAAACCACCTCAACTTTATTTTCTTCAAGAAAGGTCAGGCTTATATTAGAGGGAGTACCGCCGAACATATCCGTTACCAGTAGTATGCCGTCTTTTTCTTTTACTTTTTTTATTGCGCTTTTGATCTCTTGCTTAAAGCTTTCAAACTCTCTCTGCGGGTCAAGACATACCCCGACCATTTTTACCTGAGGGCTTGAAGATAGAACGAATCTTACGACTTCAATTAGTTCTTTAGCTAATTTCCCATGAGTTACAACAACTATCCCGACCATATACGTTCTCCTTATTTCTTAAGTATATCCCTGTGCCTTATTTTTGGCGATAATAGTTTGAAATGCTGAGATAATGTATCAACTATTGCGACCGAGCGGTGTTTTCCGCCGGTACATCCGATTGCGATTGTGAGATATGATTTACCCTCTTTATCGTATTTAGGTATCAGATATTCAAGAAAGTCTTTTAGCTTCTGAAGGTACTCTTTTGTGATCTCATTGTCCAAGACATACTCTTTTACTTCATCACTCGTGCCGTCAAGTTCCTTTAGCTCTTCAACGAAGTGAGGGTTTGGTAAAAACCTTACGTCAAAAACCATATCCGCCTCATTCGGGAATCCGTGCTTATGTCCGAAAGAGAAAATGTTTAACGACAGGCGCTGTGAGTCGGGCCTGTCAAAATTATCTCTTATCAGCTCCCTTAAATCATGCACATTGTACTCCGAAGTGTCGATCGTAATGTCTGCAAGGTCTTTGAGCTCGCTTAATTTTTCTCTTTCCCTGGATATGCCCAGAGATATGTTTCCGTCTGATGATAGAGGGTGTTTTCTCCTGGTTTCTTTATAGCGTTTAATGAGCGTAGAGTCCTCTGAGTCCAGGAATATAATGTCAAGCGGATAACCCCGGTCTTTAAGCTCTTTTATGAGCTCCGGGGCGCGGTCGAAAAATATTCCCTCCCGTATGTCTATAACAAGCGCTACCTTTTGAATGTCTTTTCCCGAGTTGTCGCAAAGCTCTATAAATTTGGGAAGTAAAGTTATAGGAAGGTTATCTACACAGTAATATCCGAGATCCTCGAGCACGTTTACCGCCGTACTCTTACCCGAGCCCGAAAGGCCGCTTATGATGACGAGCTTTGTCATTAGTTTTTATAGTTTGACAATAATTCCCTGTGTTTGGCACTGAACGTCTCGGCTGAATGAACTCCCCTTTGTTTTAAGAGCTGATTTCTGGCGGCGACTTCGATAATTGTGGCTGTGTTTCTGCCCGGGCTAAGCGGAATCTGAAGATAGGGCAGCCCCACATCTAATATGGAAAATGTATTAACGTCTAGACCGAGTCTTTCGTACTCGGTATCCGGGTTCCACTGAACAAGCTCGATGACCATATCTATCTCCCGTCTGTCCATTACGGATTCTTTCCCGAATAAATCTTTTATGTTAATGATACCCACACCCCTTATTTCCATCAGGTGCTTGATACGCTCGGGCACTGTACCCGTGAGTCTTAAAGACTTGGATTTTCTGATCTCCACTATGTCATCGGAAATGAGTTTAGAGCCCCTGTTAATTAAGTCAAGAGCACTTTCGCTTTTGCCGATACCGCTTTTCCCGAGGATCAATACCCCGACGCCATAAACATCGAGCAACACTCCATGAGCTGTTGCGAAGGGGGTCAGCCTCTCTCTGAGCAGTGATTCCAGGGTTGTGATGAGCCTGCCCGTAAAGTGTCCGGTGGTAAAAAGCGGGGTCTTACTTTTTTGACATGCTTTTTTCAGGGATGCTTCGGGGACTAGACCTTTTGATATAATGAAACAGGGCGGCTGCCCGGATGAGAG
>QIHJ01000118.1 GCA_003229065.1 Candidatus Dadabacteria bacterium | reverse complement strand
TCGGTGCTTATATCTTCTCCGTCCCCGTTTTTGCCCGTAACAGCGGCTCTTTCAAGCGGTGAGGGCATGTAGCGGGATATTGCCTGAGTTAACATGTCGAGCCCGATGAGCTTTGTGGAAGAGCCTGCGAGAACAGGGAATACCTTTCCATCCTTAATCGCCCCGTGAAGCATCCTGAATATAGTCTCGTCTTCTATGGGCTCGCCTTCCAAGTATTTCTCTAACAGCACGTCGTCGAGCTCCGCAACTGATTCAACTATTTTCTCACGTGCCGCGCTTGCCGCACCTTCAAGCTCTTGGGGAATTGGGCCTACTTGCGCCCCGCCCGAACCGTCATACGTATGAGCTTTCATCTCAATAAGGTCTATAACACCGCTTAAGCTCTCTGCCTGTCCTATGGGGAGCGTGAACGGTATAACGGATATTCCAAGCTCTTTTGTTATGCTGTTGATAGTATCTTCAAAGCTTGCATTTTCTCTGTCGAGCTTGTTGATAAAAATCATCTTTGGCACATGTGAGGCCATGTCCCAGTACTTACCCACCTGTACGCCCGTGTCGCCGCAAATGGCGCCTACAACAATAAGAGCGCTGTCGACTATTTTTAATGCGCTTTCGGTTTCAAATAGGAAATTCAGGAAGCCCGGAGTGTCTATAAGATTTACAAGGTTGTCTTTGGTTTCATAAAACGCTATGTGGGAATTGATCGACATGTTGCGGTGCTTTTCCTCGTTCTCGTAATCGAGCACCGAGGAACCGTCGTCGACCTTGCCGAGCTTGTCGGTCGCACCGTTTAAAAAGAGGATACCTTCGGCCAGAGAAGTTTTGCCTGTACCGTGAGGCGCTACCAAGGCTATATTTCTAATACTATCTCTACTATACTCAGGCATAACAAATTACCTCCGCATAATTGGAATAATATCATCCTCAAAAACGGTATTAACTATTTATATGTTAGGTGGTACCCCGAATAAATAGTGATAAATCCGTTAAATCTTTTATATAAGAACTCTAATTCTTACTATATTTCCTCCTAAATCTTTCGACACGCCCCTTAGCTTCCGCCGCCCTTTCTTTACCCGTGTAGAACGGGTGGCAGTTGGAACAGACCTCGACCGTAAAATTTTCAATGCGCGTTGATTTGGTTTTGTATGATGCTCCGCAAGCGCAGCCTACGGTTACTTCTTTATACTCTGGATGAATATCAGCTTTCATTCTGTAATTACCTCCGGTGTCTTTCTCTTCTTGATTTTATACTTGCTCCCCGATCGCACTTTGTGCTCCGGTCTGTCCCCATCTTAATAATAAATTAACATTAATCTCGGCTGTGGGCAATACTAACTTATGCTTTACGCCAATAATGTGAAAAAATAAAGGCGTCCCTTAGGCCGCCTTTATTTGTATTCGAATTTTTATTTTAAGTTTTTAGGTCTTACTTTTCTGTGAATTCGGCGTCTATTACGTCGTCGCCGTCATTTTTATCCGGACCTTCATCGTCGGACGCTTCTTCAGTTTCAGAAGTTTCTCCGCCGTCTCCAGGCCCTTCAGCTTGAGGCCCGTCGCCGTCCCCGGCACTTTCAGCCTGCTGCTTATACATAAGCTCGGCTATTTTGTGGGACGCCTGCGTAATCTTTTCCGTAGCGCCCTGTATCTCTTCAGGGTTATCGCCCTTAAGCGCCTGGCGCCCGGATTCAAGAGTGTCCTCAAGCTCTTTTTTCTCGTCCTCAGAGAGCTTTTCCTCAAATTCCTTAAAGCTCTTGTCCGTTCTGTATATGAGCTCATCGAGCTTATTTCTGGCCTCAACCGTCTGTTGGCGCTTCTGGTCTTCATCTGATTTATCTTCAGCGTCTTTTACCATGCCGTCGATCTCTTCTTTGCTGAGTCCGCTCGAGGCCTCTACTCTGACCTTTTGCTCCTTAGAAGTGGCAAGGTCTTTGGCCGAAACGTGAAGTATGCCGTCTGCGTCAATGTCAAAAGCAACCTCTACCTGAGGGATGCCCCTAGATGCCGGTGGAATTCCGTCAAGAATAAACCTGGCGAGGGTTCTATTGTCGCTCGCCATTTGGCGCTCACCCTGGAGCACGTGAATCTCAACAGAGGTCTGGCTGTCCTCTGCAGTGGTAAACACCTGGCTTTTCTTTGCCGGTATAGTAGTGTTTCTTTCTATGATTTTTGTCATTACGCCGCCCAGGGTTTCAATGCCGAGTGAAAGTGGTGAGACGTCTAATAAGAGAACGTCCCTTACTTCACCACCCAGCACAGCGCCCTGAATTGCAGCGCCCATGGATACCACTTCGTCCGGGTTTATACCTTTATGCGGCTCTCTACCAAAGAAGTCCGTAACGACTTTCTGTACCATCGGGATCCTTATGGATCCGCCGACGAGAATAACCTCGCTTATGTCGCTTGCCTTAAAGCCTGAGTCTTTAAGAGCCTGCCGGCAGGGCTCGAGCGTTCCCTTGACCTTGTCTTCAATCAGCTGCTCGAATTTAGAGCGGGTGAGCTTCATCACTAGGTGCTTGGGCCCTGAGGAATCGGCCGTTATAAACGGCAGATTAATTTCAGTCTCTAAAGTGTTAGAGAGCTCGACCTTGGCCTTCTCGGCTTCTTGTCTGAGCCTTTGAAGGGCCATCTTGTCGTTTCCGAGGTCGATGCCGGACTCTTTCTTGAACTCATCAATGATGTAATCCATTACCAGATGGTCGAAATCGTCCCCGCCCAGGCGCGTGTCGCCGTTTGTTGACTTCACTTCAATGACGTTGTCGCCGACCTCAAGTATAGAGATATCAAACGTACCGCCTCCAAGGTCATATACAGCTATAATCCCTTCTCCCTTCTTATCAAAACCATAAGACAGGGCAGCAGCCGTAGGCTCGTTTATGATCCTTTTTACCTCGAGCCCGGCGATCTTGCCCGCATCCTTTGTGGCCTGACGCTGAGAATCGTTAAAATATGCGGGAACTGTGATTACCGCTTCTGTGACTTCGCTGCCTATATAGTCCTCTGCCGCTTTTTTCAGTTTCATAAGCACGTTTGAAGATATCTGGGGCGGAGAGTATTCCTTGCCATCTACCTCTACCCACGCGTCGTCATTCTTCGATTTTACAACTTTATAGGGTAGACGTTTAATCTCTTTAGCAACCTCTTCGAAGCGTCTTCCCATTAGTCTCTTTATTGAGAAAATCGTGTTTTCAGGGTTAACGACAGCCTGTCGTTTAGCAGGACCGCCTACAAGTATTTCACCCTCTTTAGTAAACGCGACAATAGAAGGCGTTACTCTTGCTCCCTCTTCATTGATGATAACCTTCGGCTCCCCGCCTTCCACTACTGCAACTACAGAGTTTGTGGTTCCGAGGTCAATTCCGATAATTTTTCCGCTTTTTGCCATGTTATGTAGCCTCCAAATCTTTTATATTCTTTTTCAATACATTGTCTGCTGTTGTGTCTTTAGTAACAACTGCTTGTACAAATCCTTTTAATTTTTTAAGAGCGCCCACTTCAATCTGCCTTACTCTTTCCTTCGAGATCCCAAGCTCACTGCCGAGCTCCCTGAGCTTGGCAGGAGGGTTCTTCAAATACCTGCTCTCCACTATAAGCTGTTCACGAGGGTTGAGTTTTTCAAGACCCTCCGTTAAACCCGTGTGCATTAGCTCGCTGTTTTCCACATATCCGACAATATCTTCCTGGTTTTCGTTTTGATCCGGTAAAGAGTCAATATAGGTCATTGAGCCGTCCTCAGTGGTTGTTGAGTCCAGGGAAAAATCGCGTGCCGCCATTCTGAGCTCCATGTCCATCACGTCTTCGGCCTTTACACCGAACACTTCGGCTACCCTCTTCGCCTCAGAGGGGCTTAGCTCGTTACTCTCTATATTCAGCTCTTTTTTCGCTCTGCCTATCTTGTGGAAGAGTTTTCTCTGAGCCTGGGTGGTTCCGATCTTCACATGACTCCAGAATTTCATAATGTGGTTCTGTATCTTAGCTCTGATCCACCAAACGGCGTAGGAAATAAGCTTGTATCCCTTGTAGGGATTGAATTTCTTAACGGCCTTCATGAGACCTATAGTCCCTTCCTGAATGAGGTCTGTAAGCGCAAAACCATAAGAGATGTATTCTGCAGCAATCTTCACAACGAACCTTAAATTTGATAGAATGAGGGTATTCGCCGCCTCAAGGTCCTTTCCCTCAATATAGCTTACGGCGAGCTTGTACTCTTGTTCTTTAGTGAGCACAGGATACTTTTCAATTTCCTTAAGAAATATGTTTATAGGCTCTCTTACCGCGAGCGTTTTCATTTTATTGTTAAACCTCCTTACTCATATGTAATCACTAATTAAGATATGTCAAGGGGGCTAAATGGGTGAAATAAATTTAATAAATCATATGGTTCGGGGTAGTTATACCCATCTTGTAGCTTGGTTTTGCTCACTTTGGCAACAGTATTGGATGGGGACTTGCCGAGCATGGATGCAAATAAATTACTTTATTGCTTCGACGGCTTTTCCGGCGGCTTCACGCATGTCCTTTCCGGTTATGATATTGAGCCCGGACTGAGAAAGCATTTCTCGTCCCAACTCAACATTTGTACCCTCTAGCCTGACTACCAGAGGGACTTCGATGCCTACTTCTTTTGAAGCTGCGATGATGCCTTCGGCTATGGTATCGCACTTCATAATGCCGCCGAAGATGTTTACGAAAACGGCCTTTACGTTCGGGTCGCTCAGGATCATCTTAAACGCCTGGGTTACCTGCTCTGTTGAGGCGCCGCCCCCTACGTCCAGGAAGTTTGCGGGCTCTGCGCCGTGGTGCTTAATAATATCCATCGTTGCCATTGCCAGCCCGGCCCCGTTTACGAGACATCCTATGTCGCCGTCAAGCTTTACGTAGCTGATACCCCACTCTTTGGCCTCGAGCTCCGTAGGGTCTTCTTCTGTAGGGTCGTGGAGCTTTTCTATGTCCGGGTGACGGAAAAGCGCGTTATCGTCAAAATTCATTTTAGCGTCAAGTGCGGTCACCTGGTTATCCTTCGTAAGTATAAGGGGATTGATCTCCGCAAGTGAGCAATCCTTATCAATAAATGCATTATAGAGTCCCATGATGAGCTTTACGGCCTGGTTAACAGCCTTTCCCTGAAGGCCGATAAAGTAGGCAATCTCTCTGCACTGAAAGGGAAGTAATCCGAGCGTAGGATCTACGAACTGCTTTATTATTTTCTCTGGGCTGTTTTTAGCGACCTCTTCGATCTCGACGCCGCCTTCGGGGCTTGCCATAACCACAATCCTCTCCGTGGAGCGGTCTATTACCATCCCTAGATAGAACTCCTTTTCTATCTGTGAGGCTTCCTCGACGAGTACCTTGTCTACGAGCTTTCCCTCTGGGCCTGTCTGGTGGGTAACTAGGTTCATGCCAATAATCTCAGAAGCAAGCTGCCTTACTTCCTCGAGCATATTGGCAATCTTGACACCTCCGCCTTTACCCCTACCGCCTGCGTGTATCTGCGCCTTAACCACGTATAATTCAGAGTTTAAGTCTGACGCTATCTGATGCGCTTCGTCGTGGTCAAAAGCTACCTTGCCCGTAGGCACCGATACGCCGTAATTGGATAGAAGCTCTTTTGCCTGGTACTCGTGTATATTCAAATTTATGTCTCCGGTTGTGTGATTTTAATTCTTTTTAAATTTGCTGAATATCCAGGAAAGCGGGTCAAAATAGGTGTCAACCACCCTTTCCTTAAGAGGTATAATTGCGTTGTCCGTTATATGTATCCCCTCAGGACATACTTCGGTGCAGCACTTGGTGATGTTGCAGTAGCCTAGACCGGCTTCTCCGCGGAGCTGCTCCTTTCTGTCCGCTGTGTCCAGCGGGTGCATCTCGAACTCGGCCATTTTGATCATCATGCGGGGACCGAAAAACTCGTTTTTCTTATCGTGGTTTCTGAGTATGTGACATACGTCCTGGCAGAGGAAGCACTCTATGCATTTTCTGAATTCCTGGCTCCTTTCGACGTCTTCCTGGTACATAGTCCAATCTGTGTCGGGCGCCGGGGTAAAGGGTTGTATCTTCTTCCTCACTTCATAGTTCCACGAGACGTCTGTCACCAGATCTTTTATTATAGGGAAAGTTTTTATCGGATATACGGTGATCGGCTGATGAAGGGGCAGAGTGTCTAAACGGATCTTACAGGTCAGAGAGGGCATGCCGTTAACCTCTGCGCTGCAGGAGCCGCATTTAGCCGCCTTGCAGTTCCATCTGACTGCCAGATCGCCGTCATAATTGGCCTGTATGAAATGAAGGGCGTCGAGTACCACCATACCCTCTTCAAGAGGTACCTCGTACTCCATTTCGCGTCCGCCTTCACTGTCCCCTCTGTATACTCTCATTCTGGCTACTGACATTTATTTATATCCTCCGTCAACAATGCTCTTAAGCTCTTCGGGCATTTGAGGTAGCGGCGAAGTGCTGATCTTCATATTCCCGTTGTCTTTTGATATTACGGAGTTTACCTTGCCCCATTTCTCGTCGTCATAGCCTGGGAAATCGACCCTGCTGTGCGCTCCCCTGCTCTCCTCACGCTGAAGGGCACAGCGCGCTATGGCTTCAGATACTATGAGCATAGACTTGAGGTCTTTACAGAGGTGCCATCCCGGGTTGAACATTCGCGAGCCTTCAATCTTGAGCGTAACAGCCCTTTCTTTCAATATTTCGAGCTCTTCTATACCCTCGCTAATTTTTTCATGTGTACGGAAAACGCCTACGTACTCTCCCATGGCTTCCTGAAGTGCCTGGTGTATTGTGTAGGGGTTTTCCCCATGAGGATTCTCATAGGGCTCCAACATTTCTTTTACTGCTTTCTCGATCTCGGCGTCATCAATACTGAGACTATTGTCGTTTATCTTGTTTGCGTACTCGGTTGCTCCCTGCCCTGCTCTGCGGCCGAAAACGAGGAGGTCTGAGAGGGAATTACCGCCAAGCCTGTTTGCTCCGTGCATACCGCCCGCCACTTCTCCCGCAGCGAATAGCCCCGGTACGGTGCTTACTGTGGTTTCGGCGTCTACCCTTACGCCGCCCATCACATAGTGCGTGGTGGGGAATACTTCCATGGGCTCTTTGGTTATATCTATTTCAGCGAACTCTTTAAACTGATGATACATACTCGGGAGTTTCTTCTTAACATAGTCGCCTCCCCTGTGGGATATGTCGAGGAACGCTCCGCCGTGGGGTGACCCTCTGCCTTCGAGCACCTCGGTGTAAATGGATCTGGCTACAATGTCCCTTGTGGATAGCTCCATGCGCTCGGGGTCGTATTTCTCCATAAATCTCTTGCCTTCCCTGTTAGTCAAAATGCCGCCCTCTCCCCTTACAGCTTCAGTCACGAGTATACCCTTTACGCTCGGGGGCCATACCATGCCTGTAGGGTGGAACTGAACGAACTCCATGTCTATCAAATCCGCGCCTGCGTCATAAGCCAGAGTGTGCCCGTCCCCCGTGTACTCCCAGGAGTTTGACGTGACTTTATAGGATTTACCTATTCCACCGGTGGCCAGTATTATTGCTTTTGCTTGAAAGAGCACAAAGCGACCGCTCTCTCTCCAGTATCCAAAAGCCCCGGAGATGCGCTCTCCGTCCTTTAAGAGATGCGTAATCGTGCATTCCATGTAGACGTCCATGCCAGAGTGTATACCCCTGTCCTGAAGTGTGCGGATCATCTCGAGCCCGGTGCGGTCGCCAATGTGGGCGAGTCTCTTCCAGGTGTGTCCGCCGAATGCTCTCTGGTTTATTTTTCCTTCTTTAGTTCTGTCAAAAAGCGCGCCCCAGTGCTCAAGCTCCTCTACCCGCTCAGGGGCTTCCTGGGCGTGTATTTGAGCCATGCGCCAGTTGTTCAAGAGCTTGCCTCCGTGCATAGTGTCATGGAAGTGAGTCTTCCAGCCGTCTCCCGTGTCTACGTTTGCAAGCGCTGCGGCTACTCCGCCCTCGGCCATAACGGTGTGGGCTTTTCCGAGCAGAGACTTGCAGACAAGCCCAACGGACGCCCCGCGGGCTGACGCATCTATAGCGGCCCTGAGCCCTGCCCCTCCTGCCCCAATAACTATTATGTCATGTTTATGAGTCTCATATTTTTCCATTTATATCAACCTCAAGTCTGTGATTACGCCCTTGGCGAGAAGGAATATATACAGGTCAGCCAGCGCGACGCTGAAAAGGCTAAGCCATGCCCAGAGCATGTGGTGCTCGTTCCAAACGCTCACCCTGCCCCAGAGCTTAAATCGTGTGGGGCATTTGGAGAATACGTCGAGCTTACCTCCTACTAGATGGCGGCAAGAATGGCATGACAGCGAAAACATACTCAGAAGCGCTACGTTTACGAATAACACCACCGTACCGACGCCGATTCCGAGCCCGTCTTCG
>QIHJ01000247.1 GCA_003229065.1 Candidatus Dadabacteria bacterium | reverse complement strand
TCAACATCGAATTGTACCTGATTTCCCTATATATTATATCTGTCCTGCCCCCATATAATAGGTCCATAAGTTAAATTAGACATAGACTTATAGAACGTTATGGGAAAGGTATTCATAAGAACCGCGAAGCACCCATTCTTTATAATTCCAACTTAAACAGAGCTTGACAAAAGGGGAGCAGTACACAAATACTTCAATCAGTTTAACGGATGCTCTAGAGTGAGATGCTGGTTGGCAGCTACATCCTGGAGATTGGTAGTAGAGCCGTCGAGCCATTCTATGTCTATATCCTCAACGACTTCCGAGCTTCCAAGACCGAAATGAGCGTATACGGGGTTTTGTGAAACGAAGTTGCTTCCGGCTCTGAGCTCTCTTATCTGGCTCTTGCCCGAAGCCGTTATAATAATCTTAGCGCCCACGCCCTCTGTATTGGGCGGAAGCCCGTTTAGCTTTATATTGATGAAATTATTAGAATTGCCGCCGTCGTTCCTAAACAGCCTGGGCGGCTGGTCGTTATTTGCTATAAAAATATCTATATCCCCGTCCTTGTCGTAGTCAAAGCACACGATCCCCCTGCCCTGCCCAGTATCGTCAAGTCCGAGCTGCTGTGCCCGTTCCGTAAAAGTACCGTTACCGTTTGACATGAACACCCTTGTAGGGTCCTCAAAATACTCAAATGCGCTACCAGTACTAAAACCGTTTACATGGACCAGGTCGAGATAGGTGTCGTTGTCGAGATCTGCAAAACAGCTCCCCCAGCCCCAAAAGCCGTGCTCGACGCCTGCAGGCACTGTTACGTTCTCAAATACTCCGCTTCCATTATTTCTATAAAGACGGTTTCCGGAAATGCCCCAATTCGCCTCGGCCACGCCGTTTGGGTCATAGATGCTGGAGACAAACCAGTCGAGATCGAGATCGTTGTCATAATCGCCGATAGCCGCGCCCATACCGTTCTCGTCGTCGATTACATCCGTCGTCGTATTTAAAAACGTGCCGTCCGTCTGGTTTATAAATACCTGGGATGTGCCGAAATCGCCGGCTATGAGCATGTCGAGATAGCCGTCGTTATTTATATCAGACCAGTTGGGGGTAAATGAAAAATCAATCTTACCTACATATGTTTGAGTAATACCGCTCTCAACGCTCACATCTGTGAACGTGCCGTCCCCGTTATTTGCCCACAGGTGCTCGGAAGATTCTTCTGGTGAAGTAGATCCCGATGCCCAGTGTGTCATAAAGAGGTCCAGGTCGCCGTCCATGTCATAATCGCCGAACGCCGCAGAAAATGTAAATCGTTTAGTAACGGCATCGAGCATAGATGCAGAAGTAGCATCGCTGAACGTTCCGTCCCCGTTATTTTGAAATAGAAGCACCTCTTCGAGCGGAAATACCCCGCCGATAAAAAGATCGAGGTAACCGTCCCCGTCGTAATCGGCAAAGGTCGGCCCGGCCCCTATAACCCCTTGAACGTCAACGCCAGCAGAGTTGGCTACTTCCTGGAATGTGCCGTTAGCAAGATTTCTGAAGAGGAGGTTGTACCCTCCGTCACCAGCAACAGCATACAAATCCACCCAGCCGTCCTTATCATAATCCCCTGCGGCTACGCCTCCCGAAATCCTTTGAGGCTCGTTTCCGGGCCCGCCGCTTAGGAAGCCGTGGCTGTAATTAAACCCCGCTTGAGAAGTAACGTCGGTAAAGCCGAATTCTATGGTATTGTTGCCCGTATTGTTATTTCCAGAGTCTTTACTGCAGCTTCCGACTAGGGCAAAGCTCATCAGAAATATAGATAGAGTAAAGATTAACGGCCTGCTTTGCAGTTTGAGATTCTTATTGGCTACCCACTTTATCATTTGATTGACCCTCCCCTCTTAATGCCGAATAAATAAAATAAAAACCGATATCCCATGTACTGACTATATGTATTACTATACCCACATTTAAGTCCGGCAGTGTAGTGTGCTCAAAATACATCCTGGCTCAGTTAATAAGCTTATCAAGCGCCTCACGGTACTTTTCGGATGACTTTTGAATTACATCTTCGGGCAGATCGGGGGCCGGCGGGTTTTTGTCCCATCCGATCGAGCTCAGATAGTCCCTTACGAACTGCTTGTCGAAGCTCTTCTGCCCTCTGCCGGGCTCGTAGTCGTCCTTGGGCCAGAACCTTGATGAATCGGGGGTAAGCGCTTCGTCTATCAGGATCAGCTGCCCACTATCGTCTAATCCGAATTCAAATTTCGTATCGGCAATAATAATCCCTTTCTTATCCGCCATGTCTCTGGCTTTGGAATAGAGGGCTATACTGACGTCCCTTACCTTCTCTGAGAGCTCCTGCCCTATGAGCCCGACCGTCTGCTCAAAAGTAATATTTTCGTCGTGCTCGCCCTCTTCGGCCTTGGTCGAAGGAGTGAATATAGGCTTCTCCAATTTGTCCGATTCCACGAGTCCCGCGGGAAGCGTTATACCGCAGACAGACTCGCTCTGCTGGTATTCCTTCCATCCCGAGCCCGTAATGTAGCCCCTTACTATACATTCCACCGGAAGCGGCTTTGTCTTCTGTACCAGCATACTCCTTCCGCTGAGCACGTCTGCGTATGCGTGAAACTCGTGCGGGTAGTCCGAGACCTCGGTTGAGATCAGGTGATTCGCTATTATGTCGCCCGTGTTGTCGAACCAGTATTTAGATATCTGATTCAGCACAGCGCCTTTTCCAGGTATCCCTTGGGGCAGAATAACGTCAAACGCCGAAATACGGTCTGATACAACAATAATGAGCTTATCCCCCAAATCGTAAATATCCCGCACCTTGCCCCTTTTAGGCGTGCCCACACCCTGAAACTCCGTCTGCATTACTACTCCGTCCTGTGACATATGAAACCCTCCCCGTTTATTTTAAGTTTTGAAAACCTCAGATGAGAATTCTATTTAAGAATAAAAAAGAAGTCAAAGGGTTTTGTAAATCGCCGTAAGAATATGAGCTGGTGTCGCCAATTCGAACGAATTATAGACTCCGCCCGTTTAGTATGCGCTTTTTTACCTGGACTTTAAGGAGATTCTTTAAGCGGTTCTGCACACCGGGGAATTTGCCGTTCAGGCTGCCTTCGAGCCTAAGTATCGCGGTGAGGTCCGTATCCGTGAGAGATTCGTCCAGCACTTCGTGCGCCGCTCTCTTTACTGCGTCATAGTCTATGCCCCGGTGATCAAACCTTTGACTGATGTCGTATAAAATATCGCCGTAGAGTGTGAGCGCGATATCGATCTTCTGACTTTTCTTATCCGAAATATCCATAATTAGCCGGTGACGCAATCTACTCGTTTTCGACTGTTTGGGCCTCCTCCTTTTCCTTCCTCGAAGCTTCCATTAGATCCTTGATCAGCCACATTACCAAAAACGGGGCATAATAAAAGAGCCATGTGTGAAGGCCCATACGGAGACCTCCAAAAAACATGATCAAACCGATCAAATCGAGTAACCCGATTAAAATAAATACTACATAGGCCCTTTTCCTGTCAGTGAGCCCGAACCTTTTTAGAAAATAATGTGCAGTCCTTGTAAGAATGAATACGTTAGTGAACGAGCCTATTAACTGCCATACTATCAAACCTGACATTTGAGGTTCCCTATTGTTGGTAAATTTGAACGCATGAAATCATACTTGAATTTTCGAGCTCAAGCATTATCTTGATAATATATCCGCTCACACGGATTTAGGTAGATATATTCATTTAGAAAGGGGAAATACAATATGAACACTCTTAAAAGCGTAATACTACTTGCCGGGATGTCCGGCATTCTGCTCGCGATCGGAGCATATCTCGGAGGTCAGGGAGGCGTAACGATTGCGCTTGGCATCGCTCTCGTTATGAACTTCGCCAGTTACTGGTGGAGCGACAAGATAGTACTGTCTCTATACAAAGGTAAAGAGGTAAAGTACGAGGACGCGCCCGAGCTTTACGGAGACGTACAGGAGCTCGCGCAAAACGCGGGCCTCCCGATGCCAAAGGTATATATTACCCCTCAGGACCAGCCCAACGCTTTCGCTACGGGGAGGAACTATAACCACTCCGCAGTTGCCGTAACGCAGGGGATTATGAGACTCTTAAGCCGTGATGAGCTTAAGGGAGTGCTCGCGCACGAGCTTGCGCATATAAAGAACCGCGACATACTGATCGGCTCTATAGCGGCCACTATGTCAACAGCTATTACATACGTAGCGTACATCGCTATATTTTTCGGCGGCGGAAGAGGCAGGGGCGGAAACCCCATTGCGCTCATAGCGATGGTGATACTTGCGCCAATAGCAGCCACTGTTATCAGACTCGCAATTTCGAGGACAAGGGAATACGGAGCCGACAAGGGCGGGGCCGAGATATGCGGGAACCCAATCTCTCTGGCAAACGCGCTCAGGAAGCTCGGAGCCGCTTCAAAGCGCATACCGCTTCAGGTAAACGAGCAGGTCGCAGACAGCACCTCACATATGCTCATTGCAAGCCCGCTAACAGGGAAAGGGCTTGGCGCGCTCTTCAGCACCCACCCGCCTATGGACGAGCGTATCAGAAGGCTCGAGAACATGGCCTACGGCAGATCTTAATGGGGACAGAGGCGAGCGCTTCACAGCGATGCCGGGGCAGGTATAAAATCAAGAGACATGCTCTTTGAATCTAGAGGCGATAAAATTCATCCAACAATATATGCCTCAAGCAAAAAAATACGTCAGGATTACTCACGGACCTTCAAAAACACTATTGGCAGACGGACCACTGGGCTGGGGTATAACTGCGTTTGAAGGGAACTACTACATAAGCGGGAAATATCTTAAAACAAAGGGCTTCAAAGCGAATTACATCCCGGGCTTCTGCCTGTATAAATTTCTTTACGTATGGCAGGATTTTGTTCCCGAAGAGGGTAAAAAAGTAAAGAATCTGGGGTGGCTATACTGGCTTCCGAACCCGCTCTTACCATTTATATGGTTCAGGACAGCCCTTTCCGGGGCTCATCCGGAGCTTGAGATCGACCGATACGAGAAGTAAAGAACTCAACCACCGCCCGGTTTATCTAGTTCATCTTGCTGTATTTTAAAAAATTATGGCCATTATCAGGGATTCGCATTTCCGTCATCGCACCCGATCGCTCTTTGAGGACAGGTGAGCGGGTCAGAGCCCATATTGCAGAGTGTCGAGAAATAAGTGCACATACTGTGGTTCTCTAAAATACCGTCCGCATTATTAAGTCCATAGGCAGCTATCTGCTCTCCGATGGTAATGAGGTTACAACCATCGTCCGCAAAATCAGGCAGCTCGGGAAGCAGAGCTCCGAATAATATATCAAATTTACCGCCCACATGCTCGTATGAAAAAAGGAGGCAGTTAAGCCCCTGTGGAGGGAGCTTCGGAATGAGATCATTCGTATTCACAACCCTGAAGCTAATCCTGTTGAGCGACTCCTGAGCCTCATAGGTGGTTACGAACTGACTGTCGCCTGCCGCGGGGCCGGCAAAGTTATACATCAAAACGCTGTCTATCGGGCCTACGTTCTCTGAAAAATCGGGGAAAGCTAAAAACGCAAGAGCCGCCCCAAGGCTGTGCCCCGTGATAAAGAGGTTTTCGAAATTTCCTGACATGGCGAGCTCGTTAACTTTATTTAGAATCGTGCTTTCGATATCCGTATACACATCTAAAAACCCCTGGGCAACATTACCGCCGTCTGAAACGAATGTGTATGGGACCTGAATTGCCGCAATATCGTCTACATCGTCCGTGACATTTGCAGTCCCTCTGAACGAGACATATATGTTTTCGCCCTCGGTTGCTATAAACGCGATAGGTATAACACCTTCGTCATCAAGACAAGTGCTGTCAAAGAAGCTCGATACCGATTCAAATATTACTTCTTCGAGTGTATATGGAGAAGGCACGGTGATTGCACCCTTGCCTCCGTTAATACACTGAATTCGCTGCTCATATGCTACCAGCGCAAGCTCACCAAGCTCTATTGCAAGCTCTAATTCAAAACCCTCCAAAAAAACGGGGTCGTTGTTACTGTTCCCGCCGCTGCCGTTGTTGTTACAACCTCCGATTGACCCGATAGATACTAGCAACGAAAAGAATACGATAAGTAATTTCCTTGCTGACATTTCACCCCCTCCTCAAAATTCAATATATATAAATACTATAACCGCGCTTGAGAGGATAACCCCACTATCCGGAATTACAGAGATCAGTCTGCATTAGAAAGAATGGGCTCAATCCCCACTCAGACTATCAAGGTGAGATGTTACGGAGTCCCAGGTTACGTACAATTTTTTAAGCTGGTCATTTAGATTACTGTAATCGTGAGCGGCCTCTTCCGAGCGCTCCTTGTCTTTAAAGCTCTCGGGAGCGGCCAGGTATTTCTCGACCTGATCTCTGTTATCCTCCGCACTATGTATGCGATCCTCAAGCTCTGCGAGTGCGTCTCTGAGCTGAGCATGCGTAAGCTCTCTCCAGTTTTCCATCCCTTCAAGCCCGCGCTCCTTGAGCTCCCTGTAGAGACGGTTACGTTTTTTTGCATCATCCCGCTTTTTTACTCCCGGGGTTTTCCCATCAGATGAGTGAGCTTGGGATGAAGTATCGAGGCGGTAAGAGGCTGGGCTGCCGCCCCCACTCTCCCTTAGGTTCTGGTGATAATGAAATTCGGAATATGTGCCCGGGTATGTAACAATTTTCTTGTCTTCAGCGTACCAGACCTTATTTGCCACCCGGTCAAGGAAATGCCGGTCGTGGCTGACTACTACGAACGTTCCCCCGTAGTGCCTCAGCGCGTCTACAAGAACATTCCTTGACTGTATATCCAGATGGTTCGTAGGCTCGTCGAGTATCATAAAGTTCTTCGGATAAAGAAGTGTCTTTGCCAGAGCGACCCTGCTCTTTTCCCCTCCGGAAAGCACTCCTACTTTTTTGTACGCATCTTCTCCAGTGAATAGAAAAGCACCGAGGAGCGAGCGGATTTCGGTTTCGCTCCTTCCCCTGCTCTCAGACTCAAGCTCCTCTATTATGGTGTTTGTAGGGTCAAGCGTCTGTGCCTGGTGCTGAGCAAAGAATGTAAGCTCGACGTTATGTCCCTCTTTTCTATCTCCGGCAAACGGCTCCGCTCCCACAAGTATTCGTGACAGCGTGCTCTTGCCTGCGCCGTTTTTGCCGATGAGGGCGATCTTATCGCCCCTTGAAATACTAAGCGGTCCCGCAGCGGAGAACACCTCATTGTCTTTACCATCGTCGCCCGGATAGGCTTTTGAAAATTCCGAAAGCTCCAGCACCACTTTGCCTGAGCGCTCGGGCTCGGGGAATTTAATATGAATCGGCGCGCCCTCAGCTGCGGGCTCTGGAATCCTCTCGAGCTTCTCGAGCATTTTGATCCGGCTCTGCACCTGCTTTGCCTTGGTATTCTTATACCGGAACCTTTCGATAAACCGCTCCGTATCCTTTATTTTTTTCTGTTGGTTCTCATATGCCGATTTCTGTATTTCGAGCCTCGAGCTCTTTTGAGTTAAATAGGTAGAGTAATTCCCTGTGAACTCTGTAATCTGCCCGCCCTCGAGCTCTGCTATAGTATTCACCATTCTGTCCAGAAAATAGCGGTCGTGAGACACAAGCACTACGCTGCCTTCCAATCTCTCTAAATAACTTTCGAGCCAGTCGATGCTTTCAATATCAAGATGGTTTGTGGGCTCGTCCAGAAGGAGCACATTGGGCTTCTGAAGCAGGAGCTTTGCAAGCGCGACCCTCATCCTCCACCCGCCGGAGAAAGTGTCTAGCGGTTTATCCAAATCGCCGGGCTCAAAGCCGAGCCCTGTGAGCATCTTCTCGGTCTGATAACGTACAGTGTGCGAGTCCCTGGAGCGGAGCTCTTCATGGACCGTGTCTAATTTCAGGAGAATTTTCTTATACTCCGGGGAGGTTTGCTCTTCACTCACCCCAAGCTCTTTTGTAAGCACCTCTTCTTCCAGCTCAAGCGCCATTATGTCCTTAAAGGCTGTGAGCGCTTCGGATAGAACGGTTCTGTCGGAGGCTTCCTCTTGAGCCTCCTGGGGCAGATAACCGATTACGTGTGAGGAGGGAATCGACATCTTGCCTTCATCGGGCGTAAATTTGCCTGCGATCATATTTAAGAGAGTGGTCTTACCGACACCGTTTGGGCCGAAGAGACCGATTCTCTTACCCTCTTTTATGTTCCAGTTTAGGCTCTTGAATATTTCCCTTGAGCCAAAACTGAGAGATATACCTGATAGCTGTATCATTAGAATATATTACGTAGGAATTACCGGATTTTATAATGTTTGCTCTTTATGTATTCAAAGTCACTCTTTGGCGCAAGCGTAAGCTCTTTGTTCCCATCCTTAAACGTATATGTAAAAGTAACGTCTGTACCTCCCTCGATACTCAGCGTAAGAGTATCGTCGTCATAACCATAGTCACCCTCTAAATTTACCGATAAGCTGTGACCGATAACCAGAGTAAATGTTTTGTCGAATTTAAAATCGAGCTCTAGGATACCCGACTTCCACTTACCGACAAAGGGGTTAAAAATAGAGCATGCGGATAGCGAGATTACCACAATAAGGGTTATTGTACAAAGCATTCTTCTGCTATTCATATATTTACCCCTCTCCGAAACACTACATATAAACTACCTGATTAAGAGAGCGGTAAAAGTCTGAAGAGGTATAAAGTCATGCAGGAGATACCAAGAGATATCAATACGGAAAAGGTGAATACGCCTTTACTGAGCGCCGAGAACACAGCGCCGTTTCTCCAGAGCGTGATAACTCCGGAGAGACTGAGCGCGGCCACAGATATGCCGGCGAAGAATAGTATCAGCAGGTGAAACATGGCCATTGTGACAGGGTAAACGCCTACGAGAGCGCTCACCGGGAAGACTGCCGAGAGCATGAGCGCCGCCACCATAATGAGCACGGTTGCTCTGGTTCTCCGTGTGCTTTTTTGGGTCTCGTCCCTAAAATTGTCTTTAAACGATACGAGGTAAATTACGATTGTTAACAGTATGAAAGCAGCCAAAAACACTGTAAATACAGAATAATTAAAAAAAGGGTGCCTA
>QIHJ01000011.1 GCA_003229065.1 Candidatus Dadabacteria bacterium | reverse complement strand
CCGTTTTTGACTCGTCCTCAATCCCTCTGTAGCCCTTTTCCTCAAGCTCAAGCGCAAGCTCTTTGCCGCCTGATTTGACTATCTTCCCATCAACCAGCACGTGCACGAAGTCGGGGACAATGTAATTCAATAACCTCTGGTAGTGGGTGATCACCAGAAATGACCTGTCAGGGCTTCTAAGTGCGTTTACCCCGTCTGAGACGATTTTAAGCGCGTCGATGTCCAGACCCGAATCGGTTTCGTCAAGAATGGCGAGCTTGGGCTCAAGTATCTGCATCTGAAATATTTCGTTCCTTTTCTTCTCACCGCCCGAGAAACCTGCATTGACTGCACGTTTCAGGAGACTGTCATCCATATCCATTACTTTCATTTTTTCTTTAGCGAGTCTTCCGAACTCGACGTGTTTCAGGGGCTCCTCTCCATTGTACTTGCGAATGGAATTGAGCGCCTCGCGGAGCAGATACGTATTGGCCACGCCGGGTATCTCCACCGGGTACTGAAAGGCCAGGAATATTCCCTCACAAGCCCTCTCCTCCGGGGCGAGCTCTAGAAGGTCCTTGCCCTGAAACAGTATTTCTCCATCCGTGACTTTATAGGTGTCGCGTCCGGCCAGCACCTGGGCGAGCGTGCTCTTGCCTGAGCCGTTTGGGCCCATGATAGAATGGACCTCGCCTTTATTAATAGTGAGATCAAGTCCCTTTATGATTTCGTGATCCTCTACATTTACATGCAGATTCTTTATTTCAAGCATGTCATTCTCCTTGACAGTATTCTCTGTAATTAGTTGAATTTAGGTAGGAATTCTTATCCGACGCTACCCTCTAGGCTTATGCTCAGGAGCTTCTCCGCCTCTACTGCAAACTCAAAAGGAAGCTCTTTGAACACATCCTTACAGAAACCGTTCACTATTAGAGAAACGGCATCCTCGGCACTGAGACCCCTTTGCTGGCAGTAAAATATTTGGTCTTCTCCGATTTTCGAAGTCGATGCTTCATGCTCCATTTGAGCCGTTGAATTTTTTACTTCTATATACGGGAACGTGTGAGCCCCGCATTTGTCCCCTATTAACATAGAGTCGCACTGCGAGTAGTTCCTTGCGTTTGACGCTTCGCTGCCTATCTGCACCAGGCCCCTGTATGTATTTTGGCCGTGTCCGGCAGAAATTCCCTTGGTTATGATGGTGCTTTTGGTGTTTTTGCCTATGTGTATCATCTTGGTGCCTGTGTCTGCCTGCTGCCATCTGTTGGTCAGCGCAACGGAGTAGAATTCGCCGACCGAGTTATCTCCTTCCAAAATACAGCTCGGATATTTCCACGTGATCGCAGAGCCTGTCTCAACCTGGGTCCACGATATATGTGAGTTGTTCCCGAGGCATCTTCCGCGTTTTGTGACGAAGTTGTAAATACCGCCTACGCCCTCTGCATTTCCTGGATACCAGTTCTGAATGGTCGAGTATTTAATCGTCGCATCTTTATGAGCGACTAGTTCTACTACTGCCGCGTGCAGCTGGTTCTGGTCCCTCTTCGGAGCGGTACAGCCTTCTAAATAGCTCACATAGCTCCCTTCCTCGGCTATTATAAGGGTCCTTTCGAACTGGCCTGTGTTTTCCGCGTTTATTCTGAAGTATGTCGAGAGCTCCATAGGGCACCTTACGCCCTTTGGAACAAATACGAATGATCCGTCCGTGAATACGGCTGAATTGAGCGCTGCGTAGAAGTTATCGTTTTGAGGAACTACAGAGCCTATATATTCTTTTATAAGCTCCGGATGATTCTCAACCGCCTCTGACATGGAGCAGAATATAACCCCGGCCTCGGCAAGGGTTTCTTTAAAAGTGGTTATTACGGATACGCTGTCGAACACTGCGTCCACAGCTACACCGGCCAGCATCTTCTGCTCTTCAAGAGGAATGCCAAGCTTGTCGTAAGCCTCTTTTATCTCTGGATCTATTTCATCGAGACTTTTTGGTCTCTCTATTTTCTTGGGCGCCGCATAGTAGCTTATACCCTGAAAATCTATGGGCGGATAAGTAACATTGGGCCATTTGGGCTCTTCCATAGTAAGCCAGTGCCGATAGGCTTTGAGTCTCCACTCGAGCATCCACTCAGGCTCGTTCTTTTTATTCGATATGAGCTTGATAGTGTCTTCATTTAGTCCCTTAGGGGCGATTTCCTGATCGACATCAGTCACAAACCCGTATTTATATTCCTGTTCGGCCAATTTCTCGAGATCAATACTCATAACTATTTCTCCTTAACATTAGTCCATTTATAGCTAACTTTCTATCTAATCGAATGCACCCCGGCCTTGTGCTCTCATTTCCTGCCCTTGCCCCCAATTCTGTGTTCATGTCTCCCACACCACCCGCCCCGCCTAGTTTGGGCGGGCAGATTTACCTCTACTCTTGCTAAGCATGTCCTGAAGGGTGGTATCTTCTAAAATCTTAATCATTGACATCTGCACCTTATCCCAGACCGGAAGCTGTGTGCAGCTGTCGTAGAATACGCAGATATTATCTCTATCCATACAGTCTACCATTCTTATTTCGCCCTCGATCGCTTCGTAGACGTCCCTTAGTTTGATTTCTTTCGGGGATCTCCTGAGCGCATATCCACCGTCGGGACCTACCATAGAGCGTACTATACCCTTTTTTACAAGCCTCCTCATAATCTTGGCGAGGTAGCTCAGCGGTATATGCTGGTGTTCCGAGATCTCTTTCATGCTGCGCTTCAGAACAGGATCATTCCCCATATAAGTCAATGATCTGACTGCATAATCAAGTGTTTTAGATACCTGCATTTTACGTGTATACCTAAAATATTGTGGACATCATGCATCCATAATATACATATTGCTAATTGGTAAAAGTTACCAGGCAAATGGATAGGTGTCAAACAGAGGGCTTGAGGGGCAATTTCGGGTCAAAATAACAGCATATGGTGATTTTCTTTGACATAACCACATTATCTTGTTATAATGAGGAAGTTCGCGGCACAGGTTGCCCAAATAAAAAGATTAAAGTAAAAAAGATTATATCGGAGTACAAATTTATTTATATTTCCTATAAACAATGCCGATAGCGCCAGTTTCCAATTCAAAAACAATTTAGTTCGGGAGGAGATGTAATGCCGTACGAATTACCAAAGTTGCTTTATGATTACAGTGCTTTAGAACCTCATATAGATGCCCGTACGATGGAGATTCACCATACTAAACATCATCAGACATATGTAAATAATTTAAATGCGGCAATAGAGAAACATCCCGAGCAGGGAGAGCGCAGTCTCACCGACATGCTAAAGGACCTGAACAGCGTGCCCGAGGATATAAGGGGCGCTGTACGCAACAGCGGAGGGGGCCACGCAAACCACAGTCTCTTTTGGGAGATAATGTGCCCGGGAGGAGGGGAACCTTCAGGTGATTTGCTTGAGGCCATAAATTCATCCCTAGGCAGCCTGGATGCGTTTAAGGAGGAGTTCGCGAAAGCGGCCGCTACCAGGTTCGGCAGCGGATGGGCATGGTTGTCACTGGAGGGGAGCGGCAAATTGGTGGTTTCATCTACTCCTAATCAGGACAATCCGGTGTCGGAGGGCTTGAAACCGATACTCGGCCTGGATGTGTGGGAGCATGCTTACTACCTTAATTATCAGAACCGGAGGCCCGATTATATTGCAGCTTGGTGGAACGTGGTTAATTGGGATCAGGTAGAAGCTAATTATAATGGATCTAAATAGGTTGAATTAATTTTTAGAATTTGATAGAATGGCGGTAACCGGAAGATAGATCAGTATTGGCAGTGAGTAAACAGTGTTAATGAGATTAGGGTTAATCTGGTGTTTCGTTGCTAAATTTAGATAAATAAAGAGCCCGGAGTTTGTGCTGTTTATTTCGGAGGTTGAGAATTTTCCTGCCCCATATAGTGCTTACATTTAATGACGAAATGAAATGTAGTATCTCATGTTCAGAGTTATATAGAAGGTCTAAAATATCTCTTAAAGGAAGAAGGTATGGAGACAAAACTTAAAGAGTTTGACGATTCTGTAACTGTAAGTGATTTTAGCGAGTTTTCCGAGGAACAAGAAGATGTAGGCAAGACAAAGCGCATAAAGAGCTACATTCAGGAAGACGATTCAGAAAACGGTTACGGGCATCCCGGTTCCAGATCAAAATCCAAATCAGACGATACGCCCGATGAGCAGCTCAGGCTGCTCTACGTTTATTTCAAGGACATGTCGATCGAGCCTCTTTTTACGGCACAGGAAGAGATAGAGATTGCGGCCAAAATTAAAACGTGCGAGGCAAAATCAAGGGAGCTTGTGCTCCTGGTAGACAGGCTCGCAGTAGGAAAATTCAAGGCCGCAAGATTAAACGGTTATAGAAACGGACGTAACGGCCGCCCAAATATACCAAAGCGCATTAAGAGCTTAAACGGTTTTATCAAGGCTTATTCCGATAATGCTAAAAGGCTTAAGCAGAGGTTTGTTAAAGCTAATCTGAGGCTCGTCATTACAATATCACGGAAGTACATGGGACGTGGTCTCCCGCTTTCCGACCTTATACAAGAGGGTAATATGGGGCTGATGAGGGCGGTTGAGCGCTTTGATCACAGAAAGGGGTTTAAGTTCTCAACATACGCTTCGTGGTGGATACACCAGGCAATCTTAAGGGCGCTTCAGGGGCAGACAAGGACAATTAAGGTGCCTGTTTACCTCCTTGAGCAGGCAAACCGTGTCTATAAGGTGAATGCAATACTGGCTAAGCAGCAAGGGAGAAAGCCTACGCCTAAGGAGATATCGCGCAAGTCCGGTATCTCTGTAGAAGTAGTGAAGCGCATATTGAGATCGACAAAGGATGCGATCAGTTTGGATACGCCTCTACTTGACGGGGAAAAAACAACGCTTCTTGATTCAATAGCGGACAATGAAACCCTTATCCCCGACACCCTTGTCGCTAAATCCGACCTCACGGATAAGTTGAAGGAGGCTCTTAGGCTTTTAAACCCGAGGGAGGAAGAGATTCTGAGGCTCCGCTTCGGTATTGAGCAGCAGAGCACTTATACGCTCGATGAGATCGGAAAGCGTTTCAATCTGACACGTGAGAGGATAAGACAGATCGAAAAAGCGGCTCTCGGGAAACTGGCCAATTCTGAAGTAAAAGACCATCTGGAAAGTTTTTTAAAGTAGGGGCGTCTCGATTAACATTGCCGAGTTTTCGCTGAGACCCCTTAGCGTGGTTTAACACTTCTACCTTCTTAAGCTTAAAAGTTTCTAAGGTTTACGACAGCGACTGATTGCGTAGACTCTAGCGCTAACTGAATAATCCCAAGCTAATCCAATATACCGCCGATGATCGCTCCAAGGAGTAAGGGGCCTACATTTGATATTACAAGTATAAACCCGCCCGCGGCTGCTACGAACCCTATTATGGGAGCGCCTGTCAGAGTGGCGGAAAAAGCGAAGAGCAGGATTCCCAGCACTACTGCCGGAAGGAACACGGCTAAAAGAGCGTTTTCTACACTGCCTGCCTTTTTACCGCCCACTATGCCGGCTATGAGAGGCCCCACAAAAGGGAGCCAGAAAAGGAGAATAGAGATCAGGAACATCCAAAACACTCCTGAAATCACAGATCCCTTTCTCTCACCCTGCATGCCGCTCTCCTTTATTTATAAATAATATAAAACCCCCAAGCTCTTTAAATGAGCTTGGGGGTTTTATATTCCAACATCCTACATTTATATATTTTGTCTTATTCTTATCTCTTATTAAAGTCACTTTTTGCGTGTTGATCGCTTAATTATGTTTCCATCTTTGTCCATCACGCCTACCGTATTGTTTTGAGTTGCTTCTAGTGCCTCATTAACAGTTGCAGCATTTGCGCCAGCGATGTAAACTGGTTTCCTATGTCCTTGTAATTGTCTAATACCATCTTTGACGCTTCCTTCTGTCTCTACCTCAATGGCTAGCTTTCGTGTATTTATGTCAACCCCTTCTTGGTCATTATATGTAGTTTTATACTTGTCTGCTAATTTCTTCGCTGTTCTCTTATGTGATGTGCTCTCTGCCATATTGCCTCCCTCAAAATATTAATTGCACTTGGAATATCCGCAGCTCCTGCACGTCACACAGCCTTGTTCAAATGCAAGCGCACGGTCACCGCAGTCCGGGCAGTTCTCGAGGTTCATATCTGTGGCCCTTCTCGTATCGAGCTCCTCTTGCCCGGGTGTGACGAAGTGTTTCTTAAGCACTGTGGCAATCGCGTCCGGTATAGACATAACGAGCTTGCCGTCCGAGAACACAGGTGAAGACCCCCCGATGCCTTCAAGCTGCTCGACTACATCTTTAACGTTTACTCCCGAGCGCAGTGCAAGTGACACGAGTCTCCCCGTTGCCTCTGCGTCCGCCATAGTGGAGTAGCCGGATTTTCCGATCTGTACGAATACTTCTATGGGTTTACTGCCCATGGTGTTAATTGTGACGTAAAGATTCCCATAGCCGGTTTTTATAACTTCGGTAAAGCCCTCAAGATACAGCGGCCTCTTTATCGGAGTTATCTCCGGCAGTTGGGGTGAGGAAGAACGAAGGGATGAGATGGGGTTGGGGTGATGGGTTTTATTCATCCCTTCGTTCTGGGTCTGGGTCGGAAGCTTTTTTTCTTCTTTGTTTTCCTTGGCCTGCTCTTCTGTAATTAGAATGCCCTCTCTTGAGCCTTCTCTGTAAACCGTTATACCCTTACAGCCGAGTTTCCAGGCAAGGAAGTAAACCTTTTCTACTTCATCGAGCGTTATATCAGCCGGAAGATTGACCGTGCTGGATATACAAGAATCTATGTGCTTTTGAATAGCGCCCTGCATGCGCACCCTCATTTCGGGCTTTATTTCATGTGAGGTTACAAATGTTGATGGGAGCTCGCTCTCCTCATCTATACCGAATTGTCCCATATATTGTCCTACTAGCGGATGGTATACCTTGAACTCTTCTTTTGATAGAGATTTTGAGTGTCTGTAGTATGAGAGTGCAAACATGGGCTCAACTCCGCTCGTGGTGCCTGCGAGCACCGAGCCGCTCCCTACTGGCGGGACTGTTAATATGCACGCGTTTCTTAGACCCTGGTTTTTGATTTTTTCGTTGATGCGCTCGTCTATGCTGTGGAGAAACGGCCCCGACATATGAGTGTCGAGATCAAAAGCCGGGAAGCTGCCCTTTTCGGCTGCGAGATCGGTGCTTGCTTCGTAAACTATGTTTTTGATGTGCTCAAACATCTTGTCCGCAAATTCCACAGCTTCGTTAGTATCGTATTTTATATTGAGCTTTGTCAGCATATCTCCAAACCCGGTAAACCCTACGCCGATACGCCTTGAATGCGTGGAGGCTTTCGTCTGAAAGCTAAGCGGGTGTTTTTTCATGTTGTAATCAAGCACATTGTCTAAGAACCTGACACCGTATCTAAACGCCTTCTCCATGTTTTCCCAGTCAATGGAGGCATTGTCAGTAAACTCGTCGCTCACAAAAGGCGATAGATTAATGTTGCCGAGGCAGCAGTTGCCGTAGTCCTCAAGCGCCTGCTCACTGCAGGGGTTTACGCCGTTTACTTCCATTCCTCCGTATTCGGTTGGGGAGTATCTTTTAACAGCGTCCCAGAAAATTACTCCGGGCTCGGCCGATGACCAGGCGGATTGGACAAGCTTTTCCCAAATGTCTCTTGCGCGTACTGTTTTTTTGAATTTTACTTTTTCGTTTTCAAACTTGAGCTCAAAGTCCGTATCGTCTTCAACCGCTTCCATAAATTCATCCGATATTTTGATTGAGATATTGGCGAACTCGACTTTCGATCTCTCTTCATCGTTCTTGACATCGATGAATTCCGAAATGTCCGGGTGGTTTACATCTATGGTGATCATTAGAGCACCGCGGCGTCCTGCCTGGCCTATTGTGCCGGTGGTCGTGGAAAGCAGTTCCATGAATGATACGGCACCCGTGGAGTAGATCGCCGAGTTGTTAACAGGCGCCCCTTTGGGTCTTAAAATCGATATGTCGGTGCCTACGCCTCCACCGAATGAATAGGTTCTTGCGGCCTCTTTACACCACTCGAAGATACCTTCGATCGAGTCTTCTTTTATAGGCATATAGTAACAGTTAAGGAGTGTAGCCCTCCTTTCCTGCCCAGCACCAAAGAGTATCCTTCCTCCCGGTATGAATTTGAAATTGGATAAAAGCCAGAAGAAATTGTCTTTCCATTCCTGCTTGAGCTCTTTTGTCTTTTCGGGGGATGCTATTTCTCTTGCTACGCGGTGCCACATGTCTTCAGGTGTGTGCTCTACTATTTTGCCCGATTTATCCCTGAGCGCGTATTTTTCGTAAAACACTCTGGCACGAAGCTCGTCACCGCCAAAAGCTTTAGTAGTGGCTTCCGGGATATCCATAACCCCAACGGGCTGC
>QIHJ01000244.1 GCA_003229065.1 Candidatus Dadabacteria bacterium | reverse complement strand
TAACACCGAAACCAACGTCCGTTCTTAAATCAGCCGGATTTATAGTTAAATCCTCTCCATCGTTAAACGCATTACCCGTATCGAAAAACAATACCCCCCTGAGTCCGGCTCTGGGAAGAATCGGGAACACAAAATCCACCGTCGCCAATAACTCTTGAACCCCACCTATAATAACAAAACCTCCGTCAGCAGTAGGCACTCTGGGCCCTACTCTTCTGAAACCGAAACCTCTTAGAGAATTAGGGCCTCCCAGAAAGAACCTTTCACCTACAACCAGATCGTTACCGTTGTTCCTGAGGTTAATAAGCCCGTAGCGGCCTCTGAACGAGAACACAGTTCCCAGGTAGAACGGAACCCACTGTCTGGAGGAAATAGTATATTTAATAAAATCGGTATTCCCACCAAACGGCGTACCCGCAAATTCCAGATTAGTCCTGGTGAGGTTTCCGCGGGTAGGATCGAGAAAGTTATTTCTCGAATCCCATCTAAAACCGAACCCCACGCTGCTAATAGTTCTTTTCTCTTTTGTAAGAATAAGCCTCGCTTCATCGTCTATGTCGCCGATATCGAGACTCTCGAGCCTGTAAGTTACAGTGCCGAATAGTTGTTTCCATAACCTTCGGCCTATTGTTAGACTACCGCCGAAGGATTTCCTGTCGAAGTCCCTGAATCTCCTGTCTGTTCTGAATATAAGCGCGTCCAGGGTCCAGTCTGTGTCAAATAAGTGAGGGTCCTGATAGTTTATAAAAAATAGCTGAGTCACACCGCCTATCTGGGCGTTAAAAGAGACTCTTTTTCCTGTCCCAAAGAGGTTAGCTTCCTGGATCTGCCCCGCGAAAATAAATGTTTCTACGGAGCTAAAACCGCCGGCAACGCTAAAGAAACCGGTAGATTTCTCTTCAACTTTGACTTTTAAATCAAGCTCATCCTCATCACCCGGTACCCGCTCTGAAACAACTTCGACATTTTCTTCAAAGAAACCGAGTCTCGAAACCCTCGAGCGAATTGCATCTACCGCTGAGGCGTTGAATAGCTGTTCCTCTTGTATAGGTATTTGCCTTCTTATAACACCGTCCCGGGTTCTGGTGTTTCCGACAATATCAATATTTCTTACGTAAACCTCAGGGCCCTTTTCGATTCCGAACCTTATATCCACCGTGAGGTTCTCTCTGTCAAGATTAAAAGCAGGCTCGACGTTTGCGAATGCGTATCCTCGGTTCCCGTAATATGTAGTGAGCCCGGAAATATCCTCTGCCAGGAAACTACCTCTGAATATGTTTCCACTCTTTAGTTTTAGAAGACCCACGAGCTCTTCTTCGGGTACAAGAAGATCGCCTGTAAACGAGAGGGCTTTTACGGTAAACTGATCGCCTTCTTCTACTCTGAAAGTAATTATATATCCCTTCTTCTCGTCGCTGTATACGATCTCGGGCTTTGCGACTTTAGCGTCGAGAAAACCGTTGTCAATATAGGTTGCTCTTATTCTTTCCGAATCGTTCTCTAATTCCCTCTGGTTGTAGAGACCTTTGCCCGAAATAAATGAAAACATGCCTTTTGGCTTTGCGTATATGCCTTGTTTTACCGTTTTAGTTGTGAGCTTTTCGTTGCCTACAATGTTGACCTGTTTTACGTAAGCCTTCTTCCCCTCGGTGATTTTAAATGTAACGCTTACCGTGCCTTCTCCCTCGGGCTCGATATCGTAGCTTACCTCGGTGCCCACCAAACCTTTCTCAGAATACAAGGCCCTTATGGTTTCTACGCTCTTTTGAATCTTGTTAAGATCAATTATCCTGCCCTCTTTAACCTCTATCACTTCCAGGATATCAGGGCTCTTAATGTCTTTATTACCCCTTATTCTGAGATCTACGACTACGGGCTTTTCCTTAACGTCGAATATCAGCACTGCCCCTTGGGGAGTCCTGTCAACTTGAGCGCTGACATCCTCGAAAAATCCTAATTTATAGATCCTCTTTATGTCTTCCCGAACAGAAGCTGTGCTTAGAGGCTGACCTATCTTGGAAGACAGGTTCAGGGTTATAAGCTCTTTTTCCACCCTTACATTGCCCTTTACGTTGATATCAATAACCCTGATGTCTTCACTGCCTTGGATGTCATCACTGCCCTGGATGTTATCACTGCCCGCATCTTGACTTCCAGAGGACTCTTCCCCTCCCCCTTCTTCGATGATTTCTGTTTCCCCGGGCTTATCTTGGGCACTATCTTCTTGTCCGAAGACTGAAACCGAGCCTGAAACCAAAAGCATTATCAAAATGACCAATCCGAAAGATAGGTGTTTTTGACTGAGTTTAATTCGCATCAACAATTTTTCCATCAGAGAGTCTGATTCTCCTATTTAGCCTGCTGGCAATTTCCAGATTGTGAGTAACAAGGACCGATGTAATTCCGTATTCGCTGTTTAACATCATAAATAGATCAAGCACATGCGCCCCGGTTTCCATATCGAGATTACCCGTAGGCTCGTCGGCTAATATCACCTTGGGCTTCATCACCGCTGCTCTTGCAATGGCAACCCTCTGCTGCTCTCCGCCCGAAAGCTCACCCGGGCGGTGTTGAAGCCTTTCTTTGAGGCCTACTTTATCCAGAAGGTCACGGGCCAAATCCTCTGCTTGAGGCACGTCAACTCCGTTTATAAGACAAGGCATCATTACATTCTCTAAGGCAGTGAATTCGGACATCAAATAGTGGAATTGAAACACAAACCCTATCTCTGTATTCCTAAACTGCGAAAGCTCACTGTCAGATTTATCGAATACATTTCTTCCTTCAAAATACACATCACCTTCCGTAGGCTTTTCCAGAGTACCCAGCATATGTAGAAGCGTGCTTTTTCCAGATCCTGAAACGCCTACCACAGCAAGAGTATCTTTTTCTGCTATGTCAAGATCTATACCCCTAAGAGCCTCGACTTTGCCACCTACGGTTTCAAACACTTTCCATAAACCTCGTACACTAATCTGCATTTATTATTCATACCTTAAGGCCTCAATCGGATCTTTTCGAGACGCTTGAAATGAGGGATATAAAGTTGCCATAAAACATATCAATATGCTGAAGAATGCAACTGCCAAGAAATAAAACGGTTCAATTTTAACCGGAAACTCGGAAATAGGATAGACATTATTATCAAAAGGAATAAGTCCCCTTATAGTATCGTTTGTTTTTAAGAGATAGCAGAACGCGAACCCTACGAGTGTTCCCAGAATAGTACCTATGGTTCCGATGATCATTCCGTCTATTACGAAGATCTTTAATATCCCTTTCCTTGTAGCACCCATGGCGCGTAAAATTGCTATGTCTTTTCCCTTTTCCATAACCATCATTGTTAACGTGCTGACAATATTGAGCGCAGCCACAAGCACAATGAACCCGAGAAATATACCTATTGCTATCCTCTCCAACCTCAGAGCTTTAAAAAGGCTCTGATTAACCTCTTCCCAATTCCTTGTGTAATAAGGGAAGCCCAGTACCGAAGTAAGCTCCTGACCAAGAGCCCTCGCAGCATATATGTCCTGAACCTTAATCTCCACTCCGGACACCTGACCCTTCATATCGAAAAAATCCATGGCGTCAGGCAAGTTGATGTAAGAGATAGAGGAATCGTATTCTATCATACCGTAATTGAATATTCCTATAACTTCAAACTTCTTAACTTTTGCGGTGGGACCGAAGGGACCCATTTTACCAAATGGAGAAACCAGGCTCACCATATCACCCTCGGCAATACCAAGCGTGGACGCAAGCTCTTTACCGATTATTATCGGGGGCTTTTCGCTCTGTGTTTGCAGAGAAAGCTTCCCAAGAACTTCATTTCCAATCTCTTTAAGCTGCTCCTCACTGATTCTTTTACCACCCGTGATACCAAGAGCTCCCCTGCCTAAGGCCTGCTCGATATTAGTTACGGTACCTGCGGTATCCGGATCAATGCCCCTAATCACAGAGCCCGAGACATTCCTTTCACTTCCGATCATTCCCTGGCCGTATATAAAGGGACTCGCTCCCAAGACCCCGGGAAATTCGAGCACGTCTTCCTTCACCTCACCATAATCACTCATCGGACCTTCATAGCTAAGCACGACGACATGGGAGCTAACTCCCAAGATTTTGTCTCTGAGCTCTTCCTGAAACCCTCCCATAACTGCCAGCACGACATTTAGAGCCATTACACCTATGAACACTCCTAGCACGGAAATAAAGCCTATAATGGAAGTGAACTTCTGCTTTCTCCGAGAGCTCAGATATCTAAGTCCTATAAAAAATTCGTATTTCATTCGGGTCTTAGGTGAGGAAAAAATATTACTTCCCTAATTGAAAGGGAATTGGTCAATAGCATTATGAGGCGGTCGATCCCTATACCGGCTCCGGCCGCAGGGGGCATACCGTGCTCAAGCGCGGTAACATAGTCCTCGTCCATCTGATGCGCCTCCTCGTCGCCTCTTTCTTTTAGTTCCAGCTGTTTTTGAAATCTCTCTTTTTGATCTATAGGGTCATTCAACTCTGAAAAAGCGTTTGCGAGCTCGCGTCCTGCTATATATAGCTCAAATCGGTCTGTAATTTTAGGGTCCTTCTCGCTCGTTCGGGCCAAAGGCGATACGTCGAGTGGAAACCCGTAGACAAATGTCGGATCCATAAGATGGTCACCTATAAGGACTTCAAAAATTTCAGTTACCGCTTTCCCCCACATACCGTGGTGATCTAGTCCCATAGAATCGGCTTTTTCAAATAATTTCTTTTCGTCGCTCAACACATCTTCGCCAAGTTTTTCCCTGAGTGATCCAAGTATATTGATCCTTTTCCAGGGACGAGTCATATCGATATTCAAGTCTCCGTATACAAATTTCAGTGAGCCTTTAATCACTTCTGCCAGGTAACATAACAGCTCTTCTATAAGCTCCATAAGGTCTTCATATGTAGCATATGCTTCATATAACTCCATTATAGTAAATTCAGGGTTGTGCTGAGTGGATATCCCTTCGTTCCTGAATGTCCTTCCGATTTCATATACCCTCTCTATTCCGCCTACGACAAGTCTCTTCAAGAATAGCTCTGGGGCGATTCTCAAAAATAAGTCCATATTAAGCGCATTATGGTGGGTCTCAAAAGGTTTTGCGGCGGCTCCTCCTGCTATTTGATTAAGTATCGGGGTTTCTACCTCGACATAATCCCTTTGGTCCATAAACTCCCTGATTAGCTTTACAACCCTGCTTCTTGTGAGAAAGATTTCCTTTACTTCCGGATTGGATATGAGATCTAAGTAACGTTGACGGTATCTGAGCTCAACATCTTTAAGACCGTGCCACTTTTCAGGTAGAGGATGTAGGGATTTGGTGAGAAATGAAAACTCATTTACATTAACGGTAAGCTCCCCGGTTCTTGTTTTAAAAAGTGAGCCCTTTATGCCTATTATATCGCCCAAGTCTACGAACTTCTTAAAGAACTTGAGCTCATCTTCGCCTATAATATCTTTTTTTATATAACCCTGAATTCGGCCGCTTCTGTCGGAAATATGCATGAAGAGACTCTTACCAAAATCTCTTATTGCCACGACTCTTCCGGCGAGCGAGAAACTGTCTTTTAAGCCCGATAGCTCTTCCCCGGACATCTCACCGTAACCGGAGATTAATTCCCGAGCCAAGTGTTCGGGTTTAAAATTATTGGCGAAAGGATTTACGCCCTGAGCCCTAAGCTTATCAAGCTTATCCTTCCTTTGCTCAAATTGTTCGTTTTCCATTGTGAAGATTAAGGTTCTACCCCAAAATGACTACAGCGTCAAGAAAAAATGCATACTGAAAAATATTTATGTGTTAGGAATCCTGAGCGAGCTGCTTTTGAGTTACAGTTTCTTATTTTTGTCAAGAATAATATACGTTGCGATCGCCTTGGCAACAAGTTTCTTTTCATTAAAGACTTCTACATCAATAGGTATTACCCGGCCTCCTTTGAGCAAACGGGCCCTGGCCTCTACAATTCCGTCTTTAACGGGGACAAGGTAATTTATTTTCATCTCAACCGTGACGAACTGCTTTGTTCGCTCCACTGTGCCGGCAAGAGCATAAGCGGCCGCGGCATCGGCAAGCGTAAATATCGATCCTCCGTGAAGCACGCCGTATGGCTGCCAGAGCTTTTCATGAGATGACATTTTGAGCACAGAGCTCCCGTCGTCCCCGATTTCCACCACCTCGATACCAAGGAGCTCACAAAATGGCGGCATCTTAAACGGCAAGTCCAAATTGTTATTTTCACCCATAATGTGTTTCCTCCCGACTGAAGTTATTACAAAAGCATTACTGTTTTCCTGCAAGGTAATTTAAGGGGCAATTCAGATTAAATATTATCTCCCCGGTGTCGTTATCTCCCTCTTCCGGTGAATAAAAATACCAAAGATCCCAGTAAACAAATTAGCCCGCTTACCGCGAACATCAAATTAAAACCCCATAGCTCTGCAACGACGCCATATAAGAAAACCCCGAGCATCCCGCCGAATGTGAAGGAAACGCTGCATATTGAAACTGCCTTTCCCCTGTCTGACTCAAGCGATAGGTCTATGATGAGCGCATAAATAGCGGGATAAAAAAGACCCTGGCCAAGTCCGAAGAAAATACCCGACAGAACTAGACTGGAAGCGCCCGAGGCAAAGCTCAGGCTAAGGATGCTTAGTGAAAAGAGAAATAGCGCGGGTACCGAGACTTTTTTATAACCATACTTATCGGGCATCCATCCTCCGAATACCCTGATTGCGATAACCGCCCCGGAGTAGGCCAGGAAAAAAAGCTCAAACGCCTCTACTTTTATCCGTGAGGCAAAAACAGGTATAAAGGAAATAACCGTTACAAAACCGCTACCCGAAACCATAAGGACAAAAGCTGCCTGAATAACCCCTTTTTTTGTAAGAACTTTAATAAAGCCGCCTGTTTCCTTATAGTCCTCATGGTCCTCTTTAAGAGTTACGGGCTCTCTAACAAAAACGGCCATGAGAAAAGCCAGGAGCCCGAATGCTCCGTCGAATTTAAAGAAATCCTGAAACCCGTAGCTTTCTAATACAATCTTTCCCACAAGCGGGGCCAGGGCAAAATTTAAGATGCTGAACATTCCGAAAATTCCCATAGCCTGAGATCTCCTTTCAGGAGCGGATACATCGGCCACGAGAGTACCAGCAGATACAAAACAAAGTGAAAGAGAGGCCCCCTGTAAAATCCTGAGCAAAGGAAACAGAAAATTAAGACTATCCAGATATGCAAAGGGAATAGTAGTCAGGGCCATGAGCAGACCGCCAAAGGCAAGAAACCATTTTTTTCCCCACTTATCAATGAATATTCCGACAGCAGGAGTTGTGAGTATCGTTGCCATCGCCGCCGAACCCATAATGAAGCCTATTATCGACTCGGAACCGCCCAGATCTTCTATACGAATCGGCAGAAGAATGAAGGAATGAAAATTGAAGAAAAAAAAGAAAGAAGAGAGTGTAATAAGAACAAAATCCCTGTTAATCAGGGGTTTCTTTGAACCGGGTTCTATAATGTCAGGGGTATTTAAGTGTTGAGCCATTTAAGCCTTTTGAAACTAAATAAACTTACACCACAAAATAGAGAAGAAAAGCCGAGCATGAGAAGTTATACTAGTATTTGGGTAAAGGCATTCTAAGGGAGAGAAGTAAAAAAATGATAAAAAACAGTTTAATAATAGTGCTTGCGTTGTTATTAGCAGCCTCTTCTTATCTTCTATACGACAATATAAATATCTCTATCGTTTTAGATAACTCAGAACCCTCACGCCCTGAGGAAACATCGAAGTATGAGGAGTTTTATGAGAAGGAAATTCTCGGCACACTTACATCTGAGACATCGGGAGATACGGATATAAAGGATGATCCGGAATCCCTGGTTGCAGATCAGATTAATCCCTATCTCGACCCTACAGTCAGGCTTACTATAAATTCGGAGCGTGAGATTGTTATGGACTATAAAGTTATCGGCCCCAGAAAATTCGCTCTTCTTACAGATGATGACGAAGCAATGGTTGAGATCAATCTCGATACGGGGAAGGTTAAAATCAACTCGGATTATACCCTCGATGAAGTATCTACCGAATTTTGGGAATCCATAGGCAGGAAATACCCTGAAGTCTGTTTTGTGGAATAGCCGGTGCGGAAGGAATGGACTTTAAATCTCATTTAGCGGAATATACAACCTCGCCGTTCACAATCGTGTAGTTTATTTCTCCCTTTAGCTCCCAGCCGTGGAACGGCGTGTTTTTAGCTTTTGAGTGGAAAGTCTCACGGTCGATCTTCACTTTCTTTTTAGGGTCGAAAACTACAACATCCGCGGGAGCGCCTTTTTTAATAGTTCCCCTGTTCAAGTTTAGAATTGAGGAAGGAGCATCAGTGAGCTTACTAATCATTTGATTAATGGTAAGCACTCCGTCTTCGACAAGCTTGAGCGACAGTGCAAGAGCAGTCTCAAGCCCGACGATGCCAAATGGGGCCAGATTAAACTC
>QIHJ01000115.1 GCA_003229065.1 Candidatus Dadabacteria bacterium | reverse complement strand
CCCAGATATGAAAAACCGTACAACCCCCATAAAATAAAACAAGGTATTATAAAGTAGATATTAGATAATTCAAGATTATAGCAGAAGGCGGGGGAAAATTAGTTTGATAGCAGAGCCTAGTAGAAAACAACGGGAGATTTTGGAGTCCGGTAGAGTTGCAAGAATGGCTACTGTGGACGAAACAGGAAAGCCCCATATTGTCCCTATTTGTTATGCATATGTTTCAGGGCTGATCTATACTCCGATCGATAAAAAACCAAAGAGCGTAACGGTAAATACTCTCGGGCGGATTAAAAATATACGCTGGAACCCCTACGTGTCTTTTGTAATCGATAAGTACTACGAGGATTGGAATAGACTCTACTACCTTAAAATCACAGCTCGCGCAAGCTTACTAGACCGTGGCGAGGAGTATGAAAACTCTTTAATGAGTCTCTCAGAAAAATATTCCCAGTACCGGGATATGGATCTTTTAAATCTCGGGCTCCCTGTAATTGAGATCTCACCGCTCCGCATAGTTTCCTGGGGCGATGTTACTTCGGGTTCAAAGGGCAGGTAAGCTCTATTGTACGGCTCAGAGATAAGAGTAGTTAATAGCATTCTATTTATCAGGAATTTATAGAGTTTTATCCTTAGTCTATACAGATGTATAGATATTATATTAAACGGACTGGGTAATGGATCAGATATGATTAAAGCAGGTGTCGGAAGCTCTAGTATGGAAAGCAGCGTTCAGGCCGCACGCGAGGCGGCTCAGAAGGCAATGCGGCAAGCCGGTATTGAGCGGTGCGACTGGGTAATGGTGTTCTGCACATTCCCGCACAGGGCAAACTATGAAGAGGTGCTTAAGTGCGTTTGCGAAATAGCCAAAACCAAGAGTCTCAGCGGGTGCAGCGCACTCGGGGTACTTTCAAACGCAGGCGAGATTGAGGCCGAGCCCGGGATTGTGGTTCTAGCTGTTTCTTCAGATGAAATTAACGCAAAGCCGTTTATAGTTCACCAATTAGGAGCAGGGGGGCTGAAGGCAGGCGAGGAAATCGGCAACACTCTTAAATCAATTGCGGATAAAGCGTCTCTTCTCACTCTTCTTCCGGATCCTTTTCATATACACCCGGATCTCATCTTTCAGGGTTTGAGGTCAAAGATAGGCGATATACCGATAGTAGGCGCCTCTGCATCCGAAGACCCCAGAATTAACGATACGTTCGAGTTCTACGGAGACACCGTAGCCTCGGGGGCGGCTTCAGGGTTCTTGTTCAGCGGAGAGTTCTCCTATAAGATCGATATAACTCAGGGATGTAAGCTTGTAGGAGAGACTTGTGTGATTACGGGCTGCAGTAAGAACGTGATCTCGGAGCTCAACGGAGAGCCGGCATTTGATGTGCTCAAAAAAGTAATTCCCGATACTCTCATATCTGACCCGCTCAATATTATGCGCCTTATCTATATTGCATTTCCGCCTGCCCGCGGAGGTACCGAAATTTCTGGAGGCGATTACTTGGTCAGGAACCTGATCGGTCTTGACCCTGAAACGGGTGCTATAGCCGTTTCTGAAAATGTGGAAGAGGGGCAGGTAATCTCATTTACTACGAGAAACCCCGAAGCGGCACGCGAAGACCTAAAGCAAATGCTCGAGCGTGTAAGCGCTTCCGAAGAGCCAGGTAACCCCTTTAAATTCGGACTCTATTTTAACTGCTGCGCCAGGGGCCGTTCACTTTACGGCATAGAGGGCATAGATACCGCATACATAAATAACGCACTTGGGGATGTCCCTATAGCCGGATTCTTCGGAAATGCCGAGTTCGCACCTCTAAGCAGCAGAAATCATCTATTTACATACACCGGAGTGCTGGTTCTATTCTCTGAGAAGTAAATATTTCATTCCCGAATACTCTTAACTCATAGCGTATAAACTCTCCGCAACCTTTTTAATCAGGCGGATTAGTAGGCACTAGCGAGTGCTTTTCAAGTGTGATAATATTACCTGTGGGTAATGGGTTTTGTTATGCCAATGCCGAAGTGGCGGAACATGGTAGACGCGCTGGATTCAGGTTCCAGTGGGCATTAGCTCGTGGGGGTTCAAATCCCCCCTTCGGCACCAAAAGTAATTAAAATGGCAGCAATTGATAACGGCAAAAGCTGGGGATTCTCATGACAGAGTTAAAACCTAGATTTATTATTACAAGCCCGGGTAGGAAGAGGCGGGGTTTTGGCACTTTTTTTATGGTGCTTATTATTTTTGCAATAGGATTTTATGCAGGCTCTAAGTACGGTGATTATTTTTTCGGGTCTGAGTCCCCAGATATGGGCGCCGAGAACGAGAGGGCCCATAGTATAGAGGGGAAAGAAGTAATATCAGGTGACCGAGAAGTCCCGGGTCAGGGAGATATGGATATAATATATAGTGATGAAACACCGGGTACGGAAGACCAAAAGAGTTTGATTGAGGGTGAGTTTCTCGGTTCCGAAGTACCTGAAAACGAAAGAAGTTCTGAGAATACCTATTTAAACGGTGCGGATCAAAAGTTGTTTATGAACGAAGCGGAAAATGCTCCTGAAGAGGTTTTAACATCCGAATTTGAAAATAATATCACCAGTGATTCGGGTAATGAAACTGATACTGCGAAAGAAGAAGCCGTTACGCGTGCAGGCTCATACACTCTTCAAGTCAGTGCGTTTTCGACCCCAGAGGAGGCTCGTAGTGTTGCAGACGGGTACAAAACTAAAGGTTATAATGCCTATATAGTGCCTATTGAAAATTCGAGGGGAGAAAAGTGGAACCTGGTTAAAATCGGCAAATTTGATACGATCGATAAGGCATGGAGTTATTCGTCATATTTTAAAAATAGAGAAGGTCTTGACGTTTATGTGGAATCAGTGGAGCAGGAAACCGTTTTTAATGAATCAGGGGGTAAGCAGGAGGCATCGGATCAGCAGTAATATTTGGAGTGTGCAATACCTTGTATTTTTTGTAAGCTAATGCGTAAATACACAGCATTATATTCTCCTTACTGCCTATAATTATTGCAAATTTCGAAAACCCCAAATTTCTTTGCATTTGCGAACAAAAGTGCTTGACTTTTTGATTTATAAGCCGTATAGTAATAAGGTTGTTCTGCATATTTTACTTTGTACAAGGGGTATGGGCTAATTTAATACATATTTCGATATATTGCAGTACAATTACTCTAATAAAATTATTCTATGGATTTAAAAGGTGCGAGAATGAAATCAGGAAAATTCAGAGATGTTCAGCATGTAGGCTCCGATATGGAGAATTTCAATACACAGGATAACGAATCCTATTCATCTATTGGTTTGGGTAGTGATGTTGTGATCGAAAATGACGCCTCCGATTTCGGCTTCGAGATCGAACCTACTCCGGTTAAAGAAACTAACGAAGAAGAGGAATGGACGCCCGATGAGCAGTTCAGGCTTCTTTATGTGTATTTTAAGGACATGGCCATCGAGTCTCTATTAACTGCGAAGGAAGAGGTCGAGGTCTCTGCTCAAATAAAGAAGTGCGAGGCAAAATCTTTTCAGTTTATAGTAAATGTAGACAAGTTGAATAAGAGAAGAGAAAGCCTTATCAAAAGGAATAAAAACGGAAATGTTAAGAACCGCGTCAGTAAAGAGGTCTTAACAAAAAGAATAGACAGCCTGAGCACTTTTATAAAAGTCTTTTCCGGACGTGCGGCAGAGCTTAAAGAAAGATTTGTAAAAGCCAATTTAAGACTCGTAGTGAGTATATCGAAGCGCTATATGGGCCGAGGCCTTCCGTTAACGGATCTAATCCAGGAAGGTAATGTCGGTCTTATGAGAGCGGTCGAAAGGTTCGATCACACAAAGGGCTACAAGTTCTCTACATATGCTTCGTGGTGGATACATCAGGCGATTTCAAGAGCTCTGTTAGACCAGACACGCACCATTCGAGTCCCGGTATATGTTCTCGAGCAGGCGAGTAAGGTCTACAGGATAAGCTCGCTGCTTCACAAGGAAATGGGAAGGAAACCCCTGCCGGATGAAGTGGCCGAGGTTGCAGGTATTTCGGTTGAGGGTGTAAAGAGGATACTTGAGTCGACCAACGACGCCGCCAGGTTAGATACCCCCATTTTAGACGGCGAGAAGACCACTCTTCTGGATTTCATTTCAGATGACAGCTCTCCTGCGCCCGATTCGGTTATGGCCACCACAGCGCTCACGCATGAAATCAGGGATGCCCTAAATGTGCTCACTCCGAGAGAGGAAGAGATTATAAGACTCCGCTTCGGTATAGACCAGGACAGCACGTACACGCTCGATGAGATAGGCAGAAGGTTTGACCTCACGCGCGAGCGTATTAGACAGATAGAAAAGAGGGCGCTCGAGAAACTGGCTGCATCCGATATGGGCGATGTGCTGAGAAGTTTCTTAGCCAGATAATAAGGGACATGCAGCACTCCAGTGTTGTTTGACTACTTTAAATTCAACTACCCCGGCATTTACGTTGTTTGAATAATGTTGTGGAGCTTCACCCTAATCGGGATTGTCATTCCAACCTATATAGTGTAATTTCAGTTTAGAGCTATGAAGTCTTCATCTCCCGTCATAATAATCGGAATGAGCCGTTCCGGCACGAGTTTGCTCACAAGAATGCTCGAGTCTCTGGGACTGTTCTGCGGCAGTAAATTAACAAATAACCATGAAGCTCTGTTTTTCCGTGAGATAAACGATTGGCTGCTCGCACAGTGCAGCGGGGGTTTGGAAACTCCGGGCGCCATTAAATATCTGCTGCGGGATAGTGAAGCACGCAAACTATTCACGGAATTCATCACTTTCACAATGAAATCCCACCGGGCAATTTCATACCTGGGTTTGGGAAAGTACTTAAGTGCCGGGGCTCCAGCCAACCTCGATATCCCATGGGGATGGAAAGACCCCAGGAACACCTTTACCTTACCGCTTTGGCTCGACATATTCCCCGATGCAAAGGTAATACATATATACCGTCACCCCATGGATATAGTAAATAGTCTGAGTACCCGTAGAAAAAAGGGGCTTCTGCGCTTAAGTGAAAAACACAGGAGCTGGAGAGGTATTTACTGGTATTACTTAATGCAGAAATTCATTCCGTCAAAGAGAGTGTTCATAGATTTAAGGGGCGCCTCAGCGGAGGAGGGACTCAATATGTGGCAGGAGTACATGCAGGAAGCACGCACACATATTGAGGACCTTGGTGAGCGGGCAATAGAGATAAAGTATGAGGATTTCCTGGACGAGCCCGCCCGGGTTTTAGAGACGTTGTGCGAATTTGCTGGTCTCAAAGCAAGTCCCGACCGCATAAAAGAGCTTACGCAAGATATAAATAAAAGCCGCGCGTACGCTTACCGAAACGAGCCGGAGCTTGAAGCCTTTACAAAAGAAAAGGCCGCTCTTTTGAGAGATTATGGTTATTAAGAATAATGTTATAAGGAATTAAGACTAATTCCGCTCCGTATTGCTTCTGTTATGATCTTTTGACCCGGAGAGACTAACCCTTTATTAATTCCCTGAACTTCATCGCAAGCCCTATGTCCCCTGCAAGCTTAAGCTTACCGGTCAGTAGCGCGCTCTCGGGGCGAAGCTTGCCGGTAACCAGGTTTATAAAGTTCTGGGCGCTCGCCTTAAAGGTGCACTGCGCCTCTTCTTCAGCCTCTCTTACACCGAAAGTCTCCTTCCTCAGGTCCACAATCCAGGTTCCCCCGTCCGGGCCCTTAAGTATGAATTTATATACGACTCCGAGCTCCGTAAACTCATGAGACCGCTCTCTCAACTTCCTATCCACCTTGTCGAAAATATCTCTGGTTGTAGGCACTATATATTATCTCCCCTGTAGAATGGAAAATCAGTTTACCATCTAACTTGCTTCTATACCACAACTTGCGCGCTAATGTTTGACGCCCGGCATATATGAATTACAATTCATATGGTTTTTTCACGGCGAGAAATTAGACAATGGATAAGGGTAATCAGAAGATATACGATGTGATCGTCATTGGCGCGGGCCATGCGGGGTGCGAGGCGGCTTTAGCGCCCGCGAGGATGGGTCTTAAGACTCTGGTGTTAACGGCCAATATAGATACGATAGGTCTGATGTCGTGCAATCCGTCAATTGGCGGAGTGGGTAAGGGGCATCTCGTAAAGGAGGTAGACGCCCTCGGGGGCGAGATGGGAAAGGCTGCCGATCATGCCGCAATACAGTTCAGAAGGCTCAATACGCGTAAAGGCGCTGCCGTGCAGGCGACCCGGATACAAGCCGACAGGCAGGCTTACAGAGCCTATATGAAGGCGAGGCTCGAATCCGAGGACAATATAGATATTAAGCAGAGGATGGCCGAAGGGTTCTTGGTAGAAGGGGGGAGAGTCGTCGGGGTAAAGACGACACTCGGGGAGCATTATCTCTCCCACACTGTCGTGGTTACTCCGGGAACTTTCCCTAACGGTCTAATACACATAGGACGCACCAAAATATCTTCCGGAAGAGCGGGGGAAGCTGCGGCGACGGGCATATCAGACTCTTTCGGATCACTCGGTTTTAGGGTAGGCAGATTAAAAACCGGCACCCCGCCCCGCTTCGACGGCAGGACAATCAATTGGGATATTCTAGAGATACAACCCGGTGACGATGTGCCGAAGCCCTTTTCTTTCTCAAACGGCAAATCCCAGCTTGAGCAGTTACCCTGCTATATTACTTATACGAACGAAGACACACACAGGGTAATTCGTGATAACTTAGACAAATCCCCACTCTATTCCGGAGAAATACAGGGCGTGGGTCCCAGGTACTGCCCTTCGATTGAAGATAAGGTCGTAAAGTTTCCTGATAAGTTGAGGCACCAGATATTTTTAGAGCCCGAAGGTGTTAATACGTATGAGATTTACCCAAACGGCATATCGACCAGCCTTCCGCTTGAGGTGCAGTATCAGGTAGCCAGGACCATCGAGGGACTAAGTGATGTAGAGATAATGCGCCCGGGCTATGCTGTCGAATACGATTACGTTGACCCCACAGGCTTAAAACCCACTCTTGAGACAAAGCTTGTAGATAATCTATATTTCGCAGGCCAGATAAACGGCACAACCGGCTATGAGGAGGCTGCAAGCCAGGGTCTCATGGCAGGAGTTAACGCAGCACTGCGCGTAAAGGGTGAGCCCCCGCTCATACTTGACCGCTCTGAGGCCTATATAGGCATCCTGATCGATGATCTTGTCACAAAAGGAGTAGATGAGCCATACAGGATGTTTACTTCAAGGGCTGAATACAGACTCTTGCTAAGGGAAGATAATGCCGATATAAGATTATATGAGAAGGGATACGCACTCGGGCTTCACACGGATGAGGAGCTCAGCAAATTTCTGGATAAAAAGAAAAATATCATTGATGAGCTAAAGAGGCTTGAGATAACAAAGCTGACGCCGGGCCAGGATATTAACCGTCTTTTAGGGGAGCTCGGGTCTTCACCCCTTAAAAAGCCCCAGAGCTTAAAAGAGATTCTGAGGCGCCCTGAAATCTCATACCGTGATCTTGGCTACTTATATCCAGGGTCGCCGCTCCGTGAAATTAGAGAAGATGTTATTTCTCAAATAGAGATGGACGCTAAATACGAGGGGTATATCAAAAGGCAAAAGGAGCAGATAGAGAAGTTTAAGAAGCTTGAGAACTTAAGAATTCCAGAGAGCTTTTCTTATGAAAATATTCCCGGTCTTTCAACAGAGATAGTCCAGAAGCTTTCTGACATCCGCCCGGGCTCCTTGGGTCAGGCAAGCCGGGTATCCGGTATAACGCCTGCCGCAGTATCTGTTCTCATGGTATATCTAAAGAGGGGTAATGTTCAAACACAAGAGGGGGTTTATTCCACTACTTCCTGATCCTGCTCATCCTCTGACTCGCTAAGCTCTTGCTCTAAAAGCTCCATCATATCTTCATAATCTCCGCCTATATAGCCCGAATTCTCCGGGTCCTCAAGCATGTCGACGAGATCCTTTACCTTTTTTCGCCCTTTTCTTGCCACGCTCTTTTTCCTCCTGAAAATTAAGTCATTTATAGTATAGCCAATAAATTTCTGATGTGACGCAAAAACGCAAATTCTCTAAAATTCACTTTTCTATTTTAAGCAACATTATAAAACTATGTAAATGAAAAGCAATATGTTTCTAATAAATTCGGATCATGGTTTATCGGCTGCCAAAAGCTCAAGCATTTTATCCACATCCGTGGTCGGAAGCTTGCAGACGTAATTGAGACATACATATGCCGTAGCCTTACCGTCTAGCTGTGCCTGGCCTTTAGTAAATTCGGCGATAGATGTAATGCCGGAGTCGCTTTCAGGCTCTTTCAGAAGAACAACTTTATTAGGGGAATAGACTTTACTTAATGCCTTGAGCATAGCCTGCGTATCCCCTTTTCCGGGATCACCGACCACAACCACCTCAAATGAAGGGCCTATACCGAAGTCAAGTCCGCAGAGGAACTGAGTGTGGGCCATCGGGGCCTGCGCT
>QIHJ01000042.1 GCA_003229065.1 Candidatus Dadabacteria bacterium | reverse complement strand
GCAGGTGCTTGGATCCACTATGCACTGCGTAGCAGGGGACGGGGTCGGCATACTGGCGGGCGCTGTGATAGGCAGCGTGCTCTCACTCTCTATGTTAGCAGATATCTCACTTGAGTATGTGCTCGGCTTCGGTTTCGGCTGGACTATATTCCAGGCACTATTCATGAAAGATACCGCTGGAGGATCTTACCCTCGAGCCCTCTACAACACTTTTATTCCGGAGCTTCTATCCATGAACTGTCTCATGGCCGTAATGGTGCCGGTGTCAAGCATAGCTAAGTCTCTGGTTCCTGGAAGCGAGAGTCCGTTAAACCCTGCGTTCTGGTTCATAATGTCGATGGCGCTCCTTACGGGATTCATTGCTGCATATCCGATGAACTGGTGGCTCGTCTCAAACCATTTAAAACATGGTATGATGACCGTAAGACCGAAAGGAGAGACCCAGGGCGGAGTAAATGCAGGCGGCGGTACAGCTGAAGGCGGTATGAATATGGATAAGCCGAGCTTATTTGAAATCGCAAAAATGACATTGCTGAGCTTCATAATTCTGGCCGTCGGTATCTCACTTGCATTAATATTTACATAAGAAATCGATACACGGGTTTATTTCGCAATAGCGGGGAGATTGTTTATAAACCCTATAAAATATGAATCTCTTAGGATAATATGAACGTATATTTAACTAAACGGTATACGCAGTGAGTATAGAGACCGATTAAAAAATAGGAGGAATCTTATGGAGCTTAACGAGAAACAGATGAAGATGTGTGAGGAGAGTCAGTGGGATTTTTCGGACTTAAGAGCGTTAATCCTTAACTGTACTCTCAAGAGATCACCCGAGAAGTCCCACACCGAGGGGCTGATAACGATCTCCAAAACCATTATGGAAAAAAACGGTATTTCGGTTGAACTACTGAGGCCGATAGATTATGACATCGCGACAGGGGTATATCCCGATATGACGGAGCACGGATGGGATAAGGACGACTGGCCTGAAATCTACAAGAAGGTAGAGGCTTCGGATATCCTGATTCTCGGCTCTGCGATATGGCTTGGTGAGAAGACCTCTGTGTGTACTCAGGTAATCGAGAGGCTGTATGCGAACTCACACCTACTTAACGAGCGCGGACAATACGCTGACTATGGTAAGGTAGGCGGGTGCCTGATTACCGGGAACGAAGACGGAGCCAAGCACTGCTCGATGAACATCCTTTATTCGCTCCAGCACCTGGGATATACGATACCGCCCCAGGCGGACGCTGCTTGGCTTGGCGAGGCCGGGCCGGGCCCGTCATACCTTGACCCGGGATCGGGCGGACCCGAGAACGATTTTACTAACCGCAACACAACCTTTATGACCTGGAACCTTATGCACATAGCCAGGATGTTAAAGGACGCGGGCGGTATTCCCGCCCATGGTAACCAGCGCTCTGAATGGGACGCTGGGTGCAGGTTTGACTACGAGAACCCTGAGCATAGGTAAAGCAAGGGAATATCTGTGTGTGCAATAGCTTAGACGTAAATTGAATAGGGCTCCTCTCATCAAATTGTGATATTATTTCAATAGGATAGCTGTATGTTGGTATACGAGTTCTTCTGTAAGAGCAGAGGGGGATACTATTATGCGAAAATTATCAGTAACTGGATTCCTGGTTCTAGTTTGCATAGCATGCGGCTGTGTAAGCCGTCAGGCTTCTTCCGAGCCTGCGCCTGAAGAGCCCCCTCAGGTTCTGATAGGAGAAAATTATACAAGAGTAAATCTGCCCGATTGTACAACAGGAACAGTGCTGACAACGGAAGGTTCACTTTGCGGCAAGGTTGTTTCTCCAAGCTCGGGAAAGAAAGTAAACGCATACCTTGGGATTCCTTTTGCCGAAACGACGGCAGGGGATAACCGATGGCGCGCTCCCGTGCCCGTTAAGCCCTGGAAGGAAGTCTTGAAGGCTACCAAGTTCGGCCCGTCGTGTCCTCAGAGCTCCCCTGTCAAGCCTCAATCTGAGGACTGCCTTACAATAAACGTATGGACCCCGACAGGGGCTTCGCAAGAGTCAAAGGCAGTGATGGTATTTATATACGGCGGGGCGTTCGTGTACGGGTCAAGCGCCGACGCTCTTTACAACGGAGCCTACACAGCAGCCCGGGGGGACGTGGTGGTGGTTAGTTTTAACTACCGTCTCGGCGCGCTCGGCTTTCTGGCAGGTTTGAAGGATAAGGCGACGGGGGAAGAGATTAACGGGAATTTCGGTCTCCTGGATCAGAAGCTGGCGCTTAAATGGGTACAGGATAATATAAACGCTTTCGGCGCAGACCCCGACAAGGTGACTCTTTGGGGAGAGAGTGCGGGCGCTATGAGTATAGGTCTTCATCTGGTTTCTTCACCCGGATCAGAGGGTCTCTACAGAGCGGCTATTATGGAAAGTAACCCGCTTGGAATCCCTTATAGAACCTTAAAAGATTCTGGGGATATATCAAAAAGATTCGCAGGCGATCTGGGGTGTGATAAAACCGATTTAAAATGTATGAGGAGTAAGCTCCCCGAAGTTGTGCTTGACGCGCAGTCACAGAAGAACTTGATATGGCCTTTAGTATTTCATGGTATTGTGGACCTGCTCGTATGGGCTCCCGTGATAGACGGCGAGGTTGTTACAGTGCAGCCTATTACCGTCATAGCCAACGGTAAGCTTAAAACCCCCATAATAATAGGCACGAATAAGAACGAGGGGGTATTATTTATTGAGCTTACTAAGGCGGCTATAGCTAAGAAGTCGCTTTCGGCTCTGGACTACCGGCTGATGCTTGATTTTATGATACGCGATCACGCACTACGTAAGAAAATATACGAGAAATACCCGGCTGTTCAGGGTGACAATACTGAAGTTATTTCCAGGGTGGCAACGGATTATCTTTTCATCTGCCCAAACCAATATACCGCAAAACATTCTTCCCCGAATACTTGGTCATACGAATTCAATCAAGTCTCGTCTTTTAACATTTGGCCTAAAACGCCCGCTTGCACAGATGCTGTCTGCCACGGGGACGAGCTTCCGTATGTGTTCCATACAGCGCACAGCAGGGGATTTGATTTTACCTCCGAAGAGTCCGAGCTTTCAAATTTAATGATAGATTTCTGGACTAACTTTGCCAAAGAATTAAACCCGGGAGCCAATAATATGAAATGGCCCCCGTTCGGGCAGGATTATCTCAATCTGGTATTTCTTACCCCAATCGATCAAATGAGAACTGGATCGGATATTGCTCGAGCCAATTGCGCTCTATGGAACGAGACCGGGTATGATCTTCACGATTCTTTCTGGGGCATTTTTTAGCAATATCTTTATAAACAACGGACTTCAGGTCTAATTTACTCTATATTCGCTTCGATGAACCGCTTTGGATTAACACCTGATGACGACTCCTCGAAAACTTCTACTCTTATTATTACTGTTTACAATTTATCCTGCGCTACCAGCACACGCCCAAACGAATGAGGACGGCAATTACGGCTTTTATGCTATAGGTGAGCAGATGGTGTACCGTGAGCGTGTAACGTCGGATCAGGGCCTCACATCCTGGGCGGCCCTGACATACGCGCCACAACAAGAAATCAATACATTCCCGCTATTCGTATCAGGCGGTTTGGTTTATTTAAACACAGGGACAGCGACAAAACGGCTTTTGCAGCTGCTTACGGCAGGATTAGCGAGGATCTCCAAAGTAAGGATTTGAGATTTTATTTGAGGCAACCCATATTATTGAGATTACAGAATGGCTCAAAATACAGCCCGATATACAATTCATTGTGCATCCCGGAGGATCGGGTGAAATACCCGACGCTTTAGTAATCGGAGTGATGTTGGCTGTGGATATTTAAATCGGGTTTGAAGCCCTGCCGGTAAAACTTCTTCAGTTGTTGTGGAATATTAAATAAAAAGGCGGAGAAACATTATGTGCTCCTCCGCCGGAATTTCTTGGTTTGTTCAATTATTTTCGGGCTGAAAGATCGTTTTTAGGAACGCCTGGAATTTCTCCCAGGAATCCTTGTCTGCTTGTTCGTTATACACCAGAGGTAGGTCGAACTTCTTACCAATCTCGTCGGCACCGGGGCTTGTGAAGCTATGCTGTACTTCAGGATAAATTACTATGTCGTAATCAGCGTTTGCATTATCCATAGCCTTTTTGAAAGCGTCCATCTGCTCCTGGGGAACAAAAGGATCTGCGCCTCCGTGAAATACAACGACTTTAGCTTTAACATCCGTGTTTTCAGGTCCTGAAGCCGGTAGAAGTCCGTGAAAGCTGGCAACTCCGTCAAGGTCCACACCTCGTAAAGCCATATTGAGCACTACAGCGCCCCCGAAGCAATATCCGATTGCGGCTACGTGCTCCGGATTTACCGAGCTCTGTTCCTTAAGGAGCGTTAGCGCCGCTTGGAACCTTTTTTCAGCTTCATCCAGGTTCGAGAGCACTCCTGTTGCAAGCTCGCCCGCTTTCTCGGGATGGTCGGCCTTTTTGCCGTCTCCATACATATCCACTGCGAGCGCGGTATATCCTAGCGCTGCCAGCTTGTCGGCCCTGCTTCTGGCATAATCGTTATGACCCCACCATTCATGCACTACAAGAATGCCCGGTCTTTTGCCTTCTATGCTATTGTCATAAGCGAGATACCCCTTAAGCGTGGTGCTGTTGGATTTATACTCGACATCCTTACCTACGACCTCCGCAATCGCGCTCGTTGAAACGAACATGAAGGAAGCCAATAGTAATAAATTTAAAATTCTCATATATCTCTCCTCACTATATGGTATTTTGTGTGTATTACGTTTATGGTGTTTTGTGCTTAATCTGTATGCAATTCGCCCGGAAGCGTCAAAGCATAACATATTATAAGGTTTAAGATGATAAAAAAGACCGCTTGGATTCGGGAATGAGCAGGAAACAAATACTCACATTCATAGCTATGGGAATAGGCGTCGGCGTCATAGCTGTGGATATAGCGGCCATAAATGTTGCACTCCCGGAAGTTGAAAAAGACTTTCAGACCACAATTGGCGTCGTGGAGTGGGTTGTCAACGGGTATGCGCTCTCTTTCGGCGTACTGATGGTGACGTGCGGGAGACTCGCAGATACGTTTGGTCGGAGGAAGATCTTCTATATGGGAGTCGTTGTATTCGGTCTTGCTTCTCTGGCTGGGGGGTTAGCCTGGAGCCCAGAGGTATTGATAGGAGCCAGGGTGGTTCAGGGAGTGGGCGCAGCGCTTCTCTGGCCGGCTATACTGGGTATTGTCTACTCTTCAGTAAGTGATGAGAAAAAGGGTTTTGCAGTAGGATTGATATTGGGCGCGGCCGGTGTGGGTAATGCCGCAGGGCCCTTGATAGGGGGTGGTATCACTGAGATTCTTTCCTGGCGCTGGGTTCTCTTTGTAAACGTGCCGCTTGCTTTGACTGCAGGGGTGCTTACCTATTTTAATGTCGATGAACAACTTCCGGAGAAGGGAGAGAAGAAGGTCGACTACTTGGGTATTATCACAATTTCGGTATCGCTCGTCGCACTTCTATACGCCTTGAACCAGTCTCCGAGCTGGGGTTGGGAATCTTACAAAACTATTTCACTCCTGATCGTATTCATAGTCTTCTTACTTATATTCATTCCGATCGAGCGGAGGACCGAAGAGGCCTTAATACCAAAGGACGTAATGCATAATTTTCCCTTTATGATAAACGCTACCATTATGTTTACGGTTATCCCTGCGTTCTTCGGCATGCTCCTCTATATCCCCCAGTATCTTGAGAAATTCAAAGGTTACTCTCCACTTGGCGCAGGTGCGGCGCTTGTCCCGATGCTCTTGATGTTCGCAATATTTGCACCTTTATCGGGCACGATTTATAACAGGCTCGGAGCTAAATTATCTATAACTATTGGGATGACGTTAACCGCTGTGGGAACAATCGCTATGGCTCTGTTCGGATTCGGTGGCAGTTACATCCATTCATTCCCCGCACTTGTGATAACAGGAATAGGCCTTGGGTTTTCCGTACCCTCTATAACCACGGCGGCCGTAGGTGCAGTGAGGGAATCGAGGACAAGTCTCGCAGGGGGTATAGTCTATATGTTTCAGCTTGTCGGAGGGGCTCTCGGGCTTGCTGTAATAACAACTATATTTACCGATGTGGCAAGAGAAGATATCACATCGAGCTTACAGACAGTAGGGATGAGCATATCCGAAGGCAACAAATCCGATATACTTGGGTTTGTGCTCGGGAGCTCCGGTAAAGAGAGATTAATCAGTGATTTTGGGCAGGTGCAGTTCGGAGAGCTTCTGCCGCATATACACCACGCCTACGTAACCGGGATAAAAATGGGTCTATGGTTCGCCGCGATTCTTGCAGCAGCAGGGGCCGTATTGGCCATATTGTTCGTAAGCTCCAGAAAATCTCAATCCGTCTAGTAAAAATATAATTATCCAGTTGTATCAGAAGCTTGCCGCGGCCTCTGTAAATTCCGTAAATATGAATCAGGAAGAAAAACTGATTGTAGAGAATAGGAGTATAAGTTATTATATTAAAGGTAGGCTTATTTCAATCTCACTCAGTATTGAGTTCAACCGGCTTTAATCTATACCAGATACTAAATTCATGAGTTCTCATAGAAAATTAAGAAAAATCTCAATTTGGTTCGCCGCTGCTATAATGATTCTTATCATTGTAGGCGGTATATCCCTATTTCTTGTAAAACAGTATGTAAACCCCGAGCTTATAAAAAGTAAGATATTGGCTTCTCTAACACAAAGAGCCGGCGGGAAAGGTGAGATCGAAGATATAGAGGTAAAGTTTTTTTACCGTCCCCATGTAGTCATAACCGGAGGGCAGTTGTCGCTGCCCGACAAACTAGAAGGAAGTTTTGAAACTTTAATCGTATATCCGAGACTCCTACCTCTACTAAAAGGAGATGTTAAGCCTTATTATGTGAAACTTGTAAACCCCAGTGTTAAATTGTTCATGGAAGAAGGGCCTGAAGAGTTAAAAGTGCCCGCAGCGGAACCTATGACTATGGAGGGCTTAAAAGCCAAAGTCATTACAGTACTCAAATTCCTCGATACGAATGAAAAGGACAGTAAATTAGAAATAAAAAACGGTCAGTTGAGCATAGTAAAGAATGACGATGAATCGTTATATTTACAGAGATTTAACGCCACAATCGAACACCCAAACAACAAGCTGAACATTTATATATCAGGGAACTCTAGTTTATCCGCTCGTATATTGTTCAACGGCTGGGTCAATACAGAGAATTATAATGCAAGCGGATCTCTCAAACTTATAAATTTCCATCCCCATAAAGTTATTAATCTGCTTAAGCCTCAAGAGAACTTATTTAAGGATTCAAACGTCGACTTAACTCTGGGGTTTGATATCAAAGAGCTTATGGTCTTTGATCTGACTCTAAAGAGCCCGGCTCATAATCTGACCCTGGCTAAGGGCGGAGAGGAGCTTCTGATAAATGGAAAGGACCTTGACGTAGATATCTATCTGGACCAAAAGTCTACTAGAGTTAGTTTGAATAAAGCTAATCTATTGAATCCCGGTCTCAAGGCAAAAGGTAGTTTTAGCGCCGATAAAACAAAAAATGAAATGAAGCTCGATATCCAAGGAACCGATCTCGAAGTAGAGCCATCAAGAAAGGGCGTACTTCTTACGGCAGGGGATAATCGTATTGTCGATATAATATTCAAGATAGTAAAGGGGGGGAAAGTGCCCGAAATTACACTCTCGGCCAAGGGCAGCTCCATAAAAGACTTATTTCAAAAAGGCAATTATGTCGTAAAGGGCAAACTGGTTGACGGAAAGGTTTTTATACCGGGGGCCGAGCTTGATCTCTTTGACGTGAGCGGAGATGCGTTAATAAGTGGTGGTTTACTTAAGGGGACGAACCTGAGCGCTAAAATGGGTAACTCAATAGGTACCGAAGGGTCATTGATTGTGGGTACGGAAGGACCTATCGGAGCTTTGAACCTCGATATGGATGCAGATGCGGATTTAAACGATATAACGCCATTACTTAAAAGATTTGTCCACGATGAAGGTTTTCAGGAGGAGCTTGCCCTAATTACAAATATCGACGGCAGGGTCAAGGGAAAGATGAATGTAGGGGATAAGAAAAAGTCTCCGAAGGTGAGTTTTAAAGCTTCATCCTATGATCTAACAGCCGATTACGGGAGGGTACCGTACCCGGTAAAAGTAAACGGCACTAAGTTTGACTACGTCGATAAGTCAATAGATATTGGTGATATGAATGTGTCAGTCGGCAATTTCATATCAAATGCTATTTCGGGCTCTTTCAAATGGCAGGATATTCGCGAATTGACAATAAATTCAGATGTAATGAGTATTGACCTGAGTGAGTTTTATCCGTGGTTTTCCTCACATGAAACGATAGATAAGCACATGGGACGTATCGAGTCGATGAGCGGCTCGCTGCATATGTCCCCGTTTAGCTTCGCAGGTCCTATCTCGACACCGGAGCAGTGGAAAATAGAGTCGTCCG
>QIHJ01000158.1 GCA_003229065.1 Candidatus Dadabacteria bacterium | reverse complement strand
GAGGCCGATATACCCGTTCGTGCCCATGATATAAGCTCGGGAACGAAGAGCGAAGAAACGAAAGTTGAAATTGAGCCCGGAAATTCGTTTTTAGACATTGCGGAGGTAGATCAAGAGCTCCTTCGGGAAAGCACTCAAGAGGAGGACGATGTTCAAGGGGCCGAGCGTGAAAATATTCTCATTGAGATTAGTAATATGATGATTGGCGAGAGAATTAAGCTTGCGATAAAGGGAAACAGGGAAGCCCGCTCAGCGCTTATCCGTGACCCTAATAGAATAGTGTCCAGAGCCGTGCTCAAAAACCCGCGCCTTACCGATACGGAAATTGTCCTTATATCGCAGTCAAAGATGGTGAATGAAGACATACTCAGGGAAATATCCGGTACCAGAAGGTGGACTAAGATGTACCCGGTAAAGCTGGCGCTTGTCGGTAACCCGAAAACACCGCCCCATATTTCAGTGAACCTCGTAAGGCATTTAAGGGATTACGATCTCCGCTCTATCATGTGGAGTAAAAACCTGCCGGGAGTAATTACGAGCGCTGCAAAGAATATTATGCACGCAAGAAGAGACGGGAAGTAACTACATTGGATGCATCGAGGTCCGTACTGTGTCATGGATAAAGGAAATAAAACGCAGATACTAAAAATAACCAAAGAGCTTTCAGGTATAAGGGCAGACGTCGTTCTTTCCGAGCTCTTATCCGAACACACGCGCTCTCAGATTAAAAAACTCATAGACGACAATTGGATCATACTGCAGGACAGGTCATTAAAGCCCTCAACAAAATTTGAGGAGGGGGATGTGGTACGAATAACCCTGCCAGAGCCCGAGCCGCTCGACCTCGCTCCGGAGGACTTGTCTGTAGAGCTATTGTACGAGGATGAATGTATAGCGGTTGTCGACAAGCCTGCCGGCATGACTGTGCATCCGGGTGCAGGAGTTAAAAGCGGGACTTTGGTAAACGCGCTACTTTTTAAGTGTAAGGACCTTGCCGCTATAGGGGGGAAGATCAGGCCGGGGATAGTGCACAGACTGGATAAATATACCTCCGGGGTTATGGTCGTTGCAAAAAACGATCAAGCTCATAACTCTTTGGTAGAGCAATTTAAGACAAGAGAGGTTAAAAAGAAATATATTGCCATAGTCGAGGGTAACGTGAAGGGAGATTCGGGAGTGTTCGAGTCACAAATCGGCAGACATCCTACGAATAGAATCAAGATGTCTTCTAGAGCTAAGGCGGGAAGGGAATCTGTTACAAAATGGAAAACGCTTGAGCGCTACGGCCCCGCAACTCTCGTCGAGGTCGAGCCCAGGACAGGCAGAACTCACCAGATAAGGGTGCATTTCTCGGAATCGGGCCACCCGATTTTAGCCGATAAGCTCTACGGGCCGAAAAAGCATAACAACGAAGTACTAAAGAGCGCTTCAAAATTAATGGGAAGACAGGCACTCCACGCTTGGGAGCTCGGGTTCAAGCATCCGCTCACAGATGAATTCTTGCAGTTCAAAGCTCCCTTACCCTGTGATATGGAGAAAACTCTCAAATATCTTAAGCAGTTGGAAGGATAGTTTTTGGAGGGATATTTTTAGGTAATGAAACTTAAGGAATCAAAGCTTCTATCCTCAATTAACGGGATAGCGCATGGGTTTTCCGATAAATATCTCGGGGATAGCGCCTCTCAAGTAGCCGCCATGCTAAATATGAAGGGTATTACTCTCTTAAAGCAGATACACAGTGACAACGTGGTTTTACTCAGAGAGCCGGCTACCGAGACGGGTCGTACAGAAGGCGATGCTTTAGTCACTGATATAAAGGGCTATGGAATAGCTGTTGCTACTGCCGATTGCGTCCCTATTTTACTTGCGTCAAACGATGCCCGAATTGCGGCCGCTGTGCATGCGGGATGGCGCGGGACATTGAAAGAGATTATCGTAAATACTCTAAGAGTCATAAATGAGCAATACGGCATAGACCCTGGAAATCTAAAGGCCGCTATCGGCCCGTCCATCGGAAGCTGCTGTTATGAAGTGGGGGAGGAAGTGGGCTCGCTATTTAGTGAGAAATATGCCGATTCAAGCGAGTATTTGTTAAAAAAGGGATACAGTAAGTACATCCTGGATTTAAAGACGGCTAACAAACTTCTCCTAAGTAGAGAAGGGGTTCACGATATCGAAGTTCTGGATACATGTACAAAGTGCAGCGAAAATTTTTATTCCTACAGAGGAGACGGTAATGGTACGGGCCGTCAGCTGAGTGTAATAGGTCTTACGCGCTAAACCCTCAAAGTGTGTTAATATTTTTTTGAGAAGGTATAATGTTTGGAAATTCTGCAGATACTAAATCAATTTGATTGGAGGCGATAATGCTTCAGATAATGTGCTGGGTTGATTCGGAGGACTACTGGTATTTAAACTCGATGAACGAGAAAAAAGAATCCGTAGACTTCTACGCGTACCGCTTTGTTGTAGAAGGAGGGGGTGAAGGAATGGGGGGCAGCTCCATATCCCTCCTGGTCGCAGAGTTTATTAACGCAAAAATTGCTGTGGGTTTTGTAATCCCTAATGATTTTAAGCTAGATAAGGATATCACTTTCCGCTTTATCTGTAACGACAGTCCGTCAAAAGATATCGCTGTTGAATGCAAGCTGTCTGATGAGGTAAAAAAAGCTGCATATATGGGCAATGATCTGGAAAAAATCGAGTATATCGGATTTACTTTAGAGAAATTTTACGAAGGTCACGACGCGAAGTTCTATCTGAACGATCTGAGGCCCGGACGCGAAGAGAGCGGCGAAGGCGCTCAGCCCTAACCGTATTTTATCAACTAATATTGAGTATTATTCAACAGGGCGATTATAGATTCCATATGTATTCGGATTGAGCAGGCTTCAGATTTATGACAATAGTTTATCTTCTCTGCTAAATCGGTTTAGGAAGGAGTTATAAGATATGAGCGACTTAAAAAAGATAGTTCTGGCTTATTCAGGAGGGTTAGACACTTCGGTTATTCTGAAGTGGCTTGCCGAGGAGTACGAGGCTGAGGTAATAGCGTACGTTGCGGACGTCGGACAGGGGGAGGACCTGGAAGAGGTTAGGGAGAAGGCTCTTAAGACAGGCGCAAGTAAAGTATATATTGAGGATTTAAAGGAAGAGTTTGTAAAAGACTTCGTGTTCAGCGCGATTAAAGCAGGCAGTGTTTACGAAGGCACTTATTTACTCGGGACCTCGCTAGCCCGCCCGCTTATTGCGAAGAGACAGATTGAGATCGCAAACGAAGAGAAAGCTTTTGCCGTATCGCACGGCTCCACAGGAAAGGGGAACGACCAGGTGCGGTTTGAGCTCACATACTATGCGCTCGACCCGGAGATACAGGTGATTGCGCCCTGGCGTGAGTGGAATCTTAGCTCAAGAACCGCACTCATTGAATATGCCGAGAAACACGGAATTCCGGTACCCGTGACTCAGAAAAAACCCTATAGCTGTGACAGGAACCTCCTTCATATTAGCTATGAGGGGGGGATACTCGAAGACCCGTGGTCAGAGGCTCCGGAGGATATGTTCGAGATGACGGTGTCTCCGGAGAGTGCGCCTGATGAGCCGGTTTATATCGAAATAGATTTTCTCAACGGCACTCCTGTGAAAATAGATGGAAAGGAGTTAAGTCCGGCCGGGCTCTTGGGCGCTCTCAATAAAGTCGGGGGAGCAAACGGCGTAGGCCGGGTGGATATGGTTGAGAACCGCTTTGTAGGGATGAAATCAAGGGGGGTGTATGAAACCCCGGGCGGCACAATACTTCTTGCGGCGCACAGAGCGCTTGAATCGCTCACTATGGACAGGGAAGTAATGCATTTAAGAGACACCCTTATGCCTAAAATCTCAGAGCTTATTTACTATGGGTTCTGGTATTCACCTGAAATGGATATGCTTAAAGCCGCGGTAGAAGAATCTCAAAAGAACGTCACGGGCAGAGTGAAGCTAAAGATTTATAAGGGTAACGTAATAGTTTCAGGGAGACGCTCCCCATACTCACTCTATCAAGAAGACCTGGCCACTTTTGAGGAAGACAGCATTTACGACCAGGCAGATGCCACAGGGTTTATCAAGCTTAATGCGCTCAGGCTCTCTGTCAGGAAGATGCTCGAAAAAAAAGGTGGCTGAAGCAACTTTCATGAAGACGTCTGATTTTGACTACTTACTTCCAGATGATAAAATCGCGTACCGCCCCCTGAAAGATAGACAAAACTCGAATTTGATGGTCCTCGACAGAGAAGAGAATAGTATTCTGGACAGAAGATTCTACGAGCTTCCGGAGCTCCTTTGCCCGGGAGATTTATTAATATTTAATAACACAAAGGTGATTCCCGCCCGTCTTTACGGTAAGAAGAATTCAGGGGGGCATACGGAAATACTCCTTCTTGAACGCCTGGAAGGGAATGTTTGGAAGTGTCTTGCTAAAAAGCCCAAAGAAGGGCTCGCAGTCGGGTTTGGAGAAAGGCTCAGAGGCACGCTCAGGTGTTTTGGAAGCAGTGAATGGACTATAGAGTTCAGCGAAGATATTGCTACTTACTTAAATAAGTACGGGAGAATGCCCCTTCCTCCATATATAAAAAGAGAAGCGGAAGAGGAGGACAAAGTTACTTATCAGACAGTGTACGCACAGAGAGAGGGCGCCGCGGCAGCACCCACTGCAGGACTCCATTTTACTAAGGGTCTGATAGGGGAAATAGAAAAGAGAGGGGTTGAGACCGGCTATGTCACGCTTCATGTCGGTCTAGGCACATTTTTACCTGTAAAAGAAGAGAATATTGTAGATCACGCTATGCATAGTGAATATTTAGAGGTGCCGGAGCAAACTGCTGCGTTAGTGAATAAAGCGAAAAAAGAGGGGAGGAGGGTGATCGCCGACGGGACGACTGTGGTAAGGACGCTCGAGTCCTCTGTCGATGAGGCGGGCAGGGTTAAACCCTTTTCCGGGAGGACGGAGCTTTTTATCACGCCCGGGTTTGAATTTAAAATTGTGGACGCTCTGATTACGAATTTTCATCTGCCGTGCTCTACGCTTCTTATGCTGGTATCGGCTTTTGCGGGTAAAGAATATATATTTCAGGCTTATGACTACGCCCTTGAGAAGAACTACAGGTTTCTAAGCTACGGGGACGCTATGTTAATATGCTAAAGGGGACTATACATGCAAGTAAGAATTGAAAGCTTAGCATCAGGTGGAGCGGGGATTGCCAAGATAGACGGAAAGGTATACTTCGTAACGGGAGGGCTCCCTGAGGACGTTCTGGACATAAAAGTAGTAAAAGACAGGGGAAGATTTGCCGAGGCTATAATAAATGAGATTATCGAGCCTTCCGGGCAAAGGGTAGAGGCCCCTTGTCCGGTATTCTCTCAGTGCGGCGGGTGTCAGCTGCAGAACTTAGAGTATGAAGCACAGCTCTCTCAAAAAGAAAATATACTTAGTGAAACGCTCAGGAGGATCGGAGGATTTGATGATATAGATATCGAGCCTATCAAAGCTTCCCCTGAACACTACGGCTACAGGAACAGGGTGACTCTGAGCGCTTTCTTTTACTCCGGCATGTGGCACATCGGATACAACCAGAAAAGGAGTAACCGTAAAGTCAAAATACAAGGGTGCCCAGTTTCGGACGGTCTCATTGAGGCTGCAATCGGGCGTTTGTCCTATGTCCTGTCATCAATAGGTGATCCCTCTTATTCACTTGATAAAGTCCACATCTCTTCAAACGGGCAGAGCTCCTATATTACTTTGGTTGCGAAACAGGGCAGAAGGGCGGATTCGCTAAACGTGCTGATAAAGCACCTTAAGCGCTATGAGGACACGGAGAACGTATCTGTATTGGGTCAGAGAGAGGTCGAGTTTGAGTATGAATGCGCTGGGTTTAAATTCTTATCAAGACCCTCTGTATTCGCTCAGGCGAACTACAGCGTCAATCTGGCAATGGTGGAGACGGTTGTCGAGTGGTCTGGCAGCGATGGAAACGACCGTGTGCTTGACCTCTATTCAGGCACGGGAAACTTTTCCATACCTCTATCCCGCCGTGCACTGACTGTGGATGCTGTAGAGATTAACCGTAGTGCGGTGAACCTGGCAAAAAGAAGCGCTCAGCTAAATAAAGTGGAGAACATTCGCTTTCACATATCTGCTTCCGCTCATTATATCCAGGAGTTGGGTAAAGATAATAATAATTTTGAAACGGTTGTGCTGGATCCTCCCAGAGAAGGGGCTAAGGAATCACTAATAGGTATTGCAAAGCTCTCACCTGCTAAAATTATCTACGTATCGTGCGACCCGGCGACCCTGGCGCGGGATTTAAAGAGCTTAGCCGATCTCGGATATGAGCTTACTTCAGTACGCCCCTTCGATATGTTCCCAGAGACCTCTCATATAGAGTCTGTGTCATTACTATCCAGAGCTTAATTCGCAGCTCCGGTCGGCGATTTAATAAGGGTTTGTAAAATAATGCGCGTAATATTACAATAACCCTATATCGGAAATAATTCGCATGTTTAATTTTCATAGGCTAAAATGAAGATCCTATTCGGAATTCAAGGTACAGGTAACGGTCATATTTCACGCTCCAAGGAGATTGTTAAGGAGCTTTTGAAATCCGCCAGTGTCGACGTGCTCTTAAGCGGCACGCAGCACGAGGTGGATGTGGATTTTGACATCAAGTACAATTACCAGGGACTGGGGTTTACCTTCGGAAAAAGGGGCGGGATCGATTATCTGGATTCCTTTAGAACATTTAGCCCCTATAAACTGATTTCTGATGTACGGGGACTGCCCGTACGTGATTATGACCTGGTCATCACCGATTTTGAGCCCGTAACCGCCTGGGCTTGCAAAGCCAAAGGAGTCCCCTGTGTTTCTATATCACACCAGGCCGCATTGCTATCGCCCAAGACCCCAAGACCCGGGGGTAAGAACCGTTTCCAGGAATGGGTGCTCAAGTGGTATGCTCCGGGGACCTCTCTCATCGGGCTTCACTTCAAGGAATATGACAGCTTTATTAAAACGCCGATTATACGTCGGGAGATTCGAAACATCGAAGTAAAGAACAAAGGTCATTACACGGTCTATTTACCTTCATTTGACGATAAATTTTTGTGCAGGGTATTAAAAAATGTAGACGTTCCCTGGGAAGTATTCTCAAAACACCATAAGGGGGAGTCTTACAGGGACGGTAATGTCCGGGTGTTCGCAGTGGATAGCAACAAATTTGTGGAGAGCTTCTCGAGCTGTGAGGGGATAATTACCAACGCCGGGTTCGAGACGCCCTCAGAGGCTCTATACTTTGGTAAAAAGCTATTAGTCATACCGATGAAGAGGCAGTATGAGCAGGAGTGTAATGCTGAAGCGCTCAAAAGGCTCGGTATTAAAGTCGTATACTCAATTGGCTCTGATTTTGATAAAGTAGTAGCCCAATGGATCGAATCCACTTTTATATATCATGCCGATTACGGCAATAATTTGCCTGAGCTGGCTGAAATGATTTTAGAGCATGCAATCGATAGACCGCAAGGGGAGCAGCCCCTTGAAGTTAAAGAGATAGATGGGTAAAAGTATGTCTGCCGAGGCGAATGCGAAACCCTTTTTAATGAGCCGGCTCTGGGCGGGAAGAAATATTACATCCGGCTCACAGTTAGCGCTTTAAATAATATCAGTGAAATACAGGATTGAGGTGGCTGTCACCACTCCGAGAAATATGCCCGCGAGGCTTTGGGTGAACGTATGTCTGTCGAGACGAACGCGAGACCATGCTGTGACGGGAATTATTAGAGATACGGGCAGTAAGCTCTGTCCGAATAGCGCTATCGCAACAACAGCCAGTCCCGAGGCGGCGGTACAGTGCCCGCTTATCTTCCACCTAAACGTTATGAGCACTATTAGCATTAACTGTATTATAGCGACTGAGCTTATTATGAGCATGAGTCTGGGGGCGCCGCCGAAGTACATGACGAAAAAAACGAGGGAAGAGATCAATAAAATAATAATAAGCGGCCAGGCGCGCTGCTCCCTGATCTTCATATGAAAATCGGTTACATGTCCTCTGCGGACAAGAGAGAAAATATATATAGTAGGTATGAGCACAAAAAGTACAATGGATATGACCGTCCAGTAGAGCACCGGCTCGTTTTCAACTGCCTGAGCTGCAATTATAAGGCTCGCAACCGCCAATAGGGGTGGGCTGAATATAGTTGATATTATGCGTGCCGTTTTATCTCTCCGGTGTTCAGATATTAATATAGTGTCTGCAATTCTCGAGTAATAACTCTTATTTGTCGCCATTTTGTTCTGTTTTAATTATATAACCATCCATAACTAATATAATGTTAACAAGAAAATATGAAGCAGCTTTTAACTCCGTATGAACACAGCGTTAATGTGAGAAAGCCGCACCGACCGCTGTTTCTTAATTGCGACCCCATATTTATTCCTGCCCCGGCATCGCACTAAGACGCTCGCCTCTGTCCACTTAATCTTATTCCTGCCCCGGCATCGCACTAAGACGCTCGCCTCTGTCCCCATATAAACATATTATAGACTAAAAATCTCTTTTTAGTAATACCGAAATTAGATGTGATATAAATGGAGTATTCGCGGTTAATCCGCTTCGTT
>QIHJ01000160.1 GCA_003229065.1 Candidatus Dadabacteria bacterium | reverse complement strand
CTCTTAGCGGCTATTCCCGGGGCTACCGAGGTCGATTTAGAGAACGGTATGGCGTTCGGCCCGGACGGTGCTCTGTACGTAAACGACTCTGAAAGTAACTCCATTCTGCGAATTCCGGTTCCTCTTGGACCTATCACCCGTGTGGTTACAGAGAACCAAATAGCAGCTCTACTCGGGCCCGGGGCCAATATAGACCTCGACAGCGGTCTATCAGTTGATCAGTTCGGTAATATCTACTTTGCAAACGACGACAGCGCCAATGACCAGGATACCGTGATATTTAAATTTTCCCCCACAACGGGGCTTTCGATATTAACCACGCAGCAGCAGTTAATATTGGCAACCGGAGGGAATCAAATCGACCTTGACGTAGGTATGGTTCTGCAAGGTATTTTGTATGTCATTGATGACGGAGACTGCGATTGCGTGCTTATAGTAAATCCTATAAACGGGCAGGTAAAGGTATTTATCACAGAAGAGCAGATTACGGATGCGACGGGTGAAAATGGTGCGGACCTTGAGGGTGGAATCGCGGCGGATAAATCCAATAACCTGTATATCGGTGATGCTGGCGGCATCGGTGATCCGCCGAATATTGTACTGGTTAAAAACGCTAAAACCTCAATATTTGTCTCCGATACTGAAATTGAGAATTTTTATAGCGCCCTTGGAATTGGTTTTGATCCGGAGTTGAACGGCTCGATGGCGATAGAGGGCGTAAAAGAAAACGTTGCTCAAATCCCGACCCTTTCTGAGTGGGGGCTTATCGCAATGGCTCTGGCGCTCGGACTTATAGGCTTCGTAGTCATGAGAAAACGCACGGTAAAAGCTTAAAAGGACACATCGGAATTAACTTAAATTAGATTAAACCAAAGCCCCTTTCTTCCCGTAAGTCAGGGGCTTTTTTTGCTTCACCACCGCGGCCTTTGTGCTCGTGGCCGTAATAATGAAGAATATAAGAAAGACGCAGTGGAACTAATTCCGGTAATGTATCGGACTCTTCTCCAATATATATGCTTCAATTCCCGAATATAATTTGTTACTATTGAGTATCTTACTTTCTTGCAGTTAATCATAGGGGGATCATATGGCTAAAAAGGAAAAAACTATCGAGGCTTTGCTCAAGGAAAAGCGCACTTTTTCTCCAAGTAAAAAATTCACTGAGAAGGCACACGTAAATTCTGATGCAGTTTACAGAAGGGCAAAGCGCAACCCGGAGAAATTCTGGGAGGATTTTGCCAAGGAGCTCGATTGGTTTAAGAAGTGGAGGAAGGTGCTCAGCTGGAAACCCCCTCATGCCAAATGGTTCACGGGTGGAAAGATCAATGTCTCGTATAACTGCCTTGACCGCCACTTGAGCTCCGAAAGAAAGAATAAAGCCGCAATCATTTGGGAGAGTGAATCGGGCGAGTCAGTTGTTCTCACATACTGGGATTTATATAGAGAAGTGAACAGGTTTGCCAACGTGCTGAAAGGGCTCGGAGTCAAGAAGGGGGATGTGGTGACGATATATCTGCCCATGGTTCCCGAGCTTGCGATAGCCATGCTTGCGTGTGCCAGGATCGGTGCCCCGCACAGCATCGTATTCGGCGGATTCAGCGCCGAGAGCCTGAGCGGCAGGATAAACGATTCTAAATCCAAGGTGCTGATCACCTCGGACGGCGGTTACCGCAGGGGCGGCATAGTCCCTCTTAAGAAAAATGCTGACGATGCGCTCAAGAGATCAAAGAGCGTGAAAAAAATGGTAGTTGTGAAAAGGGTTGGAAGCGAAGCAAAAGTAAGGATGAAAAAAGGCAGGGACTACTGGTGGCATGATCTAATGGAAAATTCTCATGCGTACTGCGAGCCCGAGAGAATGGATAGTGAAGACATGCTGTTCATACTCTATACGAGCGGCACTACAGGTAAGCCCAAGGGGATAGTTCACACCACCGGAGGTTACCTGGTCGGAGCGTACGCTACTACTAAGTGGGTATTCGATCTAAAGGAAGAAGACACGTACTGGTGCACGGCCGATATAGGCTGGGTCACGGGACATAGCTATATCATATACGGGCCGCTCGCCAACGGGGCTACGTCTTTGATGTACGAGGGCGCGCCCGATTACCCCGATATAGGCAGGTTCTGGGCCATAGTGGAAAAATACGCCGTTACGATATTCTATACCGCACCTACAGCAATCAGGGCTTTTATGAGATGGGGTGAGGAGCACCCGCAGAAATACGACCTTACCTCGCTCCGTCTACTGGGCTCTGTCGGTGAGCCGATTAACCCTGAAGCGTGGATCTGGTACCATACGCATATAGGCGGTAAAAAATGTCCTATTGTAGACACTTGGTGGCAGACGGAAACGGGTTCTATTCTCATTAGCGCCCTCCCTGGAATTACCAAGTTAAAGCCGGGCTCAGCCACACTGCCTTTCCCGACTATTGAAGCCGATATTGTGGATGAAGACGGTAAAACCATCAAAGAAGGAGCCGGGTATCTGGTTATAAAGAGTCCCTGGCCTTCAATGCTGAGGACTATTTACGGGGACCCTGAGCGCTATGTCGAACAATACTGGAGCAGATTCCCCGGTATGTATTTTACGGGAGACGGGGCAAAACGTGACAAGGACGGATATCTATGGGTACTGGGAAGAGTGGACGACGTTATGAATGTGGCTGGCCATAGGCTGAGCACTATGGAAGTAGAGAGCGCACTTGTGGACCATCCCTCCGTCGTGGAGTCGGCGGTTGTCGGAAGGACCGATCAATTGAAGGGTCAAGCGATAGTTGCATTCACGACCCTCAAAAAAGACCTAAAGACAAGCGCAAAGCTTGTGGGCGATCTGAGACAGCATGTAGCTAAAAAAATCGGGGCAATTGCGAGGCCCGATGAAATTATATTCACCGCGGAGCTACCCAAAACGAGAAGCGGCAAGATAATGAGAAGGCTGCTCAGAAATATAGCTGAAGGCTCAGTTCTGGGAGACACTACAACGCTAGCGGATCCAGGTGTTGTAAAGGAGCTCAAAGAGAAGTATGAAGATAAGGAATAGTTATATAGCTAGGAGACAAGTCTGGTTGCAGGCTGCTGCGAGTTCATAAACTCTGTCTGAGCGGATTCCCATAGCTTAAAATTCTCAATATCCTTCTTTACGGACGTAATAACTATCCCTATTACGGTGGCGTCGTCCAAAAAACCCGTAAGGGGAAGTATATCGGGTATTGCGTCCACAGGGTTTACGAAATATAGTACGGCTCCCGCGCTCAGTAATAGCGTAGTCTTGGAAACGCCTCTGTAATCCCCCCTTGCCCAAGCTTTAATCAAGCTCAAAAGCACTCCAAGATCACTTTTTATGGAATTCATCCGACTCACGCCGGAATCTATACTTACTGAAGCGGATTCGACAAGACGGTTCAGTTTTTCCCTGTCCCGCAGCATTGCGTCAGCCCCTTTTTTGGTACGGGAAAGCAATTTGGAATAATCTGGCTTTACACGTTTGAACATGAGCCTGTATAAGTAGCGTCTAAATTTGGAAAAACTAGCTTATGTAAGGTCCTTTAGCTTAAGGCCGTTGTCTTTAAGAAACGGCAGCAGGCCCTTTTTGTTTATAGTTCTCAAGGCCCGGGTGGAAATCCTGATTCTGACAGTGCGGTTTAGCTCAGGGACAAAGATATGCTTCCACCGGAGGTTCGGGTTCTGACGGCGCTTTACCTTGTTATTCGCGTGAGATACATGGTTGCCGGTTAGCGGCGCTTTACCTGTGATCATACATTTTTGTGACATACTATTCTCCCTGAATTCCCGATTTCCCTAATATTATCCCATAATCTTCTTATTTGTAAATACAAAATATTACGCGTCCAATCTAAAAGTTTATTATCTAATACTGTTATGTTCCTAAAATTATGATTTCTTTCCCATTATTCTCATAAAATCCTCTTCGCTTGAACGGGCAGGAATCTACTTGTAATGAATAATTTCTTGTGTTTATATATTACGAGGAACAAATAACCCTAGGAGGTATGTAAATATGATAAGAGGAGCCTTAACATTATCAATGTTAGTTTTAGCTCTTACATTAGCTCTTCCCGTTTTTGCCGCACATCACGAAGGTAAAGCCCATGATAGTATGAAGGGTGATGATAAAATGGCAGCTATGGAAGGAACGGTTATCTGTGTACAGGTAGATGAAAGCGGAGATGTTCAGACAATGTCCGAGTTCACAGAGTGTACCGGTACTATAGTTATGGTCGGGTCAGACAAAGCAGCAGCTATTGCCGCTAAGAAGGATGATATGAAAGGTATGAAAGGCGGAAAGCAGACTGTAAACGGAGAGATTTCCGGACACACCAGGGGTTGGATCCTCGGTACAGCTTCTGCGCTTGATGAATCAGGCGCCAAGGAAGCCTCGGTTTCAGGTACTATAGTATGTCTGCTTCCCAATTATGAGGAAGGTTCGGTAGCGCCTGTAGTTGCAACTGGACCATGCGGCGAGAAGGACCAGCACCTTCACGTTGTTACCACAAGCGGCGGGCAGGTTTATGCTTTACATGGGTCAGAAGAGGCAATTAGTAAATTAGAATCCTCTACAGACAGAAATAATGTAGAACTCCAAGGTAAGGTCCAGGGCGATCAGGGCGCTTGGGTTCTCTACGTTAACTAGAACTAAAAGACAAAAAAATAAGGGGGGGGGTTAGTTAAAATAATCCTCCCCTTTTCTTTGTGAGTAATCTGTATTTAGCGTCAATCTATATTCCTTCATTTATGACCTTCCCCATGTCCTTTGAAATAGAGCTCTTTATACTCTAGGGTCGATTTCTTTAATTTCTCAACGTTTTCAAGATCTGTCGTCTGCTTGGTTTTCATAGCGTATACGATCATTTGATGAAGCAGCTCGAGGCTCTTTACATAATCTGCGTGTTTAGGGTCGTCTGAAGGCACTATTTTCACCCTCTGCGCCAGGAAATACTCGCTAACCGTATCCTGAACCTTTTGAGCGTGCAGCTCCTTATTATTCACCCACCTGACAAGCTGGTTATAGTTTTTATCTTCCGCCCCTGAAATTTTATTAATCTCATTCATAGACTTTTCTATAGTCTCAATATCTTCCATGATCATCTCGAACCTGAGCTCATCATGGTAGATGCCGCAGGGGATCTGACAGTGCGCTCCCGCGTTATGGAAAGATAAAAACATGGCTGACAGCAAAATAGTCGATAATAAAAATTTCTTCATTTTATATCTCCTTTCTAGAATATTTTTAGAGTATACATAGATACGTATTGTTTACCTATTCCCGTTTTCATGTAGGTTATATTCTAACTTAACATAATGATCTGTCCGACTAAAGTTTTGTATACTGATTTAACAAAAAAGGTAAACGAAGTGATAGATGAAGAGCTTTTAAAGATAATTGCATGCCCCGAAACCAAACAGGATTTGGTAATGGCCGAGCCTGAACTGGTTGAGAAAGTTAATATTCTCATAGAAAATGGCGAGCTTGAGAACAGGTCCGGGCAAAAAATTGAGAATAAAATAGACGGCGGGCTCATACAAAAAGACGACCGTAAATACCTATATCCCATAAGGGACAACATCCCGATTTTGCTAATCGACGAATCGATTTTACTTGAGAGTGTATCCTGATCGTTATTTGTTTACGGGATAATTCAGATATATATCAAGATTCTCATATACCGGGTTCATCTATCCTGCTCTCAACTCCCTCCAGCCCAGTGCTATAAGAAAGAAGATTGCTGCACAAACTGTCATCGACGCCCCGGTAGGAAGGGATAAGATGAACGAGAAAAAGTAGCCCAATATTGCGGATAAGATTCCGATTACTATAGAGAATATAAACACGAGCTTTAGATTTTCAGTAATAACGAGCGAGGTGAGCGCCGGAAGCGCCAATAGCGCAAACACAGGAAGCGCTCCAAGTGCCCTGGTTGCAACAGCCACAACTAGTGCGATTGTGATTAGCAGTCCAGTGTTCAGCAGCCTTACGGGATATTTAAAAAGCCTTGCGGTATCGGTGTCAAAAGAGACAAATACAAAATCCTTATAGAAGACCAGGTGAATAATAAATACTGCGAGTGCTACTGCCGGTATAATTATCACATCTATCGGGTCTACCACAACAGCGCTTCCAAAGATTATATTGGCAATATCGTGGGCGCCTTTTGTTATCCTGTCTCCTATGATTACGACCGCGCCTGAGGCCAGTAAAAACCCAAACGCAATAACACCTTCTGTGCTGACACGCGAAAAATCCCTCTTTAATGCAAAAAATAGTGCGGCAATACAGGTCAAGACTATTGATAAAGTGAAGGGATCAAACAGTGATGCGAACAAACCCAAGCTGTACGCTTCAAGATAAAAAGCGAGCCCCACGCCGAAGCTCGATATCTGGGTAAGCGCGGCGCTTACGAATACTATCCGTCTCAGAGCCACGTATACACCCAGAAACCCGCAAACGGCTCCCGTAACTGCTCCGACAATCATCGGGTCTCTCCATAGGAAATAACTATTTATAAATTCCGCAAATGTCGCCATAAGAAATCCCCTTAGGTTAAACGCTCGATTGCCTGCATCTCCTTTATTCTTTCCATGTCCAGATTGAGCCCGAAGAAGGCGCTGAGGCTCTCACTTTTAAGGATTGCTGATTTCTCCCCTGCCTGAAAAAAACCGTTGTCCTTATCTATCAAAATAATATGGTCCGAGAAAGCAGAAATAGTGTTCAAAAAGTGGCTTACCATAAGGACGGATAGTCCGCTCTCTTGCTTTATACTTTTTACAAGACTCATTATTTGCGCCTCTCCCTTTATATCCACAGCCGCGGTCGGCTCATCGAGCACCAGTATGTCGGGCTCTCCGGCGATCGCCCGTGCAAGTAGCGAGCGTTGCTTCTCTCCTCCGGACAGAGATCTGAAAGTACGCTCACTTAAGTGAGCGATTCCCACCTTATCAATAGAGTCTTCGATTACAGCTCTATCGTCCGCAGTTAGCCTCTTCCCCGGAGGTACACGGCTGTAGCGGCCCATGGACACTAATTCAAAGACGGATACAGGGTATATTTGATCAAACGACTCGTTTTGAGGGACGTAGCCGAAGACCGCTCCATCTTCGTATTCAATTGCCCCCTCTACAGGGGAGATCAGGCCCAATATAGTTTTTAGGAGTGTACTTTTACCGCTGCCGTTAGGCCCGAGTATTCCCCAGAATTGCCCCCTTTCTATAGCAAGGTCCGTAGTTTGCAGTAGGCCCTTTTCTTCATAACCTATAGTTACGTTTTCTAGTCTTATGAGATGCGGCATACGATTTGTCCTCTATACTTTTGCATTTACTCCCCCGTTATTTCCGGCTGCGCTTTAATTTGAGTCTCTAGTGTTATTAAGCGCAGATGTTATTTCTCCAACAATAGCGTCGAATAGCTCAATATAGGTATCTATTCCATCCCTCCCCTCGACCATCGTGGGTAAGGGTATGAAGGTAGCTCCTGCTTTCTGGGCGATAATTGACGCAGTCTTCCCGGGATAATAATTGGCTGCTATGATGAGCCTTATATTATCCCTCTCCATGTTTTTTATAAGCTCTGCCGTATGAGATGGAGTAGGAGAAATGCCCGGTTTAGGCTCTATCGTTCCTGCATGCTTGAGTCCTGCCCAATCTAAAAAATAGGTCCAGAGCTTATGGTAAGTAACGACCTCTATTCCTTTGAATGGCACAAGCTCGGTCTCCCATTCGCTTATCTTCAGTCTGAGCGCACTTACGAAATTCTTGAAATTTTCTTCGTACAAGGCCGCGTTTTCAGGGTCCATGCGTATCAGCCTGGCGGCTATACCTCTTGCTACCGGTATACCGTTTCTGGGGTCGAGCATAAAGTGGGGGTTTCCGCCCGGGTGTACGTCTCCCATGGATCTGTCGATCGGGGCGGCATGTACATCAAGAAAGTCCTTTATAGAGGCTGAAGCGTTGTAATGGCCGATTGCGCTCGGTGAGGCGATATCAGAATTTCTGGCTCCGGTAATAAGTATCGGGAGCCACCCGATTTCTAGGTCAAGACCGTTATAGATGAGCATATCCGCCTTGTTTAGCCTGGTTATAAATATCGGCTTTGCGTCGACGAAATGAGGGTCCTGGTAACCCTTTGTTAAACTTATGACATCTACCTTGTCTCTGCCAATCGTTTTTGCAATGGCAGCGTAGTCAGGCACGGATGTCACGATACTCACTTGAGCCAGTGCTGATTGGCCGGTGAGTATCGTGGAGATCAGCGTAAAAGCCACGCATAGTGTAAAGTTTTTAAGTGAAAGCTGATGTTTCATGTTTATTTTCTCCTGTCGCATGTTTTTAATATGGGTGAGACCCGTGAGCTCCCAGCGAATACTGGAACTGAAGGAATATCGCGTGCTGGTTTTCGGCGAAATCCTGGTTCAGGTAGTCGTATTGGATCCTTAAGCGAGAGAATTCGCTCGGGTTAAACGTCAGCATCGGTGATAGGCGGTATGTCCTGCCCAATAAGCCGAGCATCCCTTCCTCTTCCCCCCCCTCGTTCCGAATCAATGTGAATAGTCCGGCGGGGTCTCCTTCGATACCGCCTTCCTCTTCCTGAACAGGGGTATTCGTATCTATGATCCCGAACCTCAATCCCGTATTCCATCTCTTTGCG
>QIHJ01000096.1 GCA_003229065.1 Candidatus Dadabacteria bacterium | reverse complement strand
TCTTTGGGAAATCCCGATTGAAGGGAGTTGCCGAGCATTTTTCTCCGCGATGAGAAGGCGGCGCGTATGACTTTCTCATATAGCTTCTCATCTGCGATATAAACCCTCGGGGTCGGGAGCGGCACAAGCTTTAATACAACGGAGTGAACCTTGGGCTTTGGCCAGAATGCAGCAGGGGGCACACGGAACTCGAGCGTGATATCAAAATATGTCTGAAGGAGCACAGAGATAGAGCCGTATTTTTTCGTGCCGGGGCCGGATGCAATCCTCTCGCCAACTTCGAGCTGGAGCATCAAGACGAGTGAGGAGAAAATATCCCTTGTCTCAAGGAGCTTAATGAGTATCGGAGTGGATACGCTGTAAGGGAGATTGGAGACGACCTTTATACCACCGCCTTTGAATAGACTTCTGAAATCTATATTGAGACTGTCCTCTGAAATGAGCTCAATATTTCCGTAAGCCTGAGACAGCTCACCTAGATGCGTAATGAGCTTCTTGTCCTTCTCGACGGCGACCACCCTGCCTGCTCGCTTGGCCAGCTCCTCGGTGAGCGCGCCTAGGCCGGGGCCGATCTCCAGAACTTGGTCGTCTTCCGTAAGCTCCGCTAAATTGATAATTCTGTTCAGGACCCTTTTGTCTCTAAGGAAGTTTTGACCGAGAGATTTACTCGGGTAACCCGTATGACGTGAGAAAAATTCTCTTGGATTCTTTCGCTTACTTTTAATTTCTGTCATATGACATGGGATAAAAGAACTAGGAAGATTGTTAAGTTATACACACGCAACTTGCGCAGCTTTACAATACCGGAAGTGCCCGGCGCATTATCACGTCCCCAACTCCTCAAGAGATATATCTTCAAAATGAGTAATTTTATCCTTGCCCCCGTTCTTGGACTCGTATAGTGCGCGGTCTGCCTTCTCAATCAGCTCCTCACTGTCCGCTCCGTTTTCCGGGTAAGTGGCAATCCCTATGCTGAGTGTGATTATACATTCTCGCCCTTTAAACTTGAGAGGTATATTCTTAAGATTAGTCCTGATCTTTTCGGCGACTATGAGGGATCCCCTTTTATCCGTATTCGGAAGCACTACAGCAAACTCGTCCCCGCCGTAACGGGCAGGTATATCGACCTTTCTGAGTGTCTGGGAAATCACGGTGCCGACTGATGAGAGAGCCGAGTCTCCTGCGCGGTGGCCGTGGTTATCGTTTATGGATTTCAAGTCGTCCAAGTCCATTATAAGTAAAGAGGCCTGAGAGGAATAGCGCTCGGAGTGGGCTATTGTGTAAGTGAGCATCTCCTGAAAATGACGGTGGTTATAAAGCCCGGTGAGCCCGTCCTTGATGGCAAGCTCTTTTACCATAAGGTAATTGAACGTGGCCGAGATAGACTTTGAGGCCTCGCTGCATATGATCTTGGCGAGACTTATCTCCCCTTCACTGAACGGGACTTTAGACTTCCTGGCCAGAATCACACAGCCGATTACGTTATCTTCCGCATCCGCCTGCTCGGAGGCATTCTCGAAAAGCGGGTAAATGAGAATAGACTTTATATTTTTCATTCCGAGGGCAAAATCGATTTCCTTTCCAAATATGCTCCTGAATTTGGAGCGTGAGCTCAGGTCGTCTGAATAAAAATATTTTCCGCTATCGTCGACAAGGCCTATGAGTGTATTGTAATGGGGGATCCGGCTGCCTTCGACATGTTTCCGAGATTCTCCGTTAACGCGTCTGAGAACGCTGCCCTGGTCTTCACTCTCTAAAATCGTGAGCCCGAAGAAATCTGCTTCGAACAGCCCTTCCATCGTCTCGATGATGTGATCCATAATTACATCTGCGTTCTGGGTGGAGTGAAGCTTTTGAGTAAAATCATAGTAGGAATTGAGCTCCTTTGAGCTCAGCTTAACTTTTTCAGAGAGCTGGAAGCGGTCTATGATCTCGACAATCCTCTCTGAAATGAGTGAGACTATAAGCTTCTCTTTCTCTCCGAACGCCTTTGGGTCGAGACTGTCTACAATAAGCAGACCGAAAATTTCCTGCACACCCTCGGTCAGGTTTTTTTCAGGCTTCATAAAAAGAGGCGTGGCGAGAAGGGATTTTATAGCTACGTCCCTTGTATAGTAAATCAGGTTCTTCCTTATATTCTTTACGTTCGTTATGAGGACCTGGGTTTTGGTTTTAAGAACCCAGCCCATATAGCCCCCTCTGAAGTTTAGGCGCTGCCCCCTGTCTATGTAGTCTTTGGTTTTGGAGACGGCGTCTGATAGGAGGAACATCCCGTCGTCCATTTTAAGATACAGCACGACGCTGTGATTGGGGACTAGCTCGCCCAGAATCTTCATGGAGTCCATGATTTCGGTCTTGAGCTGTTTAACATTTACCGCCTCGTTTTGCTCGTCTTTGTATGCGTCCGCACTTATCAGGCCTGAAAGGGGCGGTGGATTATTACTGCTCCGATTAAAGATATATGAGCTGAGGCGCCCTTTGCCCCCTTTAACAAGAAACCCCAATAGAGAAGCCGATATAATGAGAAGTAATATCTCGTACGGGAGCTCTGAAGAGGGATAACGGGTAATTTGTATTATGGAAATGATGACAAGTGAGAGTCCTCCGCCTATCCATCCGAAATAGAGCGTAACTATGGGAAGAATTATATAAGCAAGCGGGAATAACCCGTTTCCGAATGCTTCAATAATTATCTCGAACAAAAGAGTAATGAGGAGGGTGAGCTCGAGCCTTTGGTACAAAGAGTCGGAGCGCATACCGTTTTTTACGTATGAGTAAGTTTTATATGAAATTGCCGACGCCAGAAGTAAAAACACCAATATAGAAAAAACATTGAGACTCGTAAAGCCGCCTCTATATATAAACACCAAAGTGAGAACCGATAGAAGTAAGGTAAACACTTTGCCGGACACACCGCCGGGGAGCTTCATATTAGTCATTAAATCTGTAGACTTTTTCACCTTTTTTGATCATCCCTAACTCTTCTCTGATAATTTTTTCCACATACTGCTTGTCTTTTTCGATGAAATTTATCTTCCTTGTAAGCTCCTCATTTTTAATGACTAGTTCTTTTGTTTCCACTTTAATTTTCTCGTTCTCAACGTGCAGCGCATACACGTGAGAAATCTCCCTGGCGAATATATAAACAAGGAGCGATACAACGCCCATTATGAGAAGGGCTCTTATAATTATTCTTTCCATTTTATAATATTAGAGTATCTCCTGCAATAAAGGGGTTAGACCTTCGCTCTATCCCGATCGTGGTTGAAGGGCCGTGTCCCGGGTGTACCGCATACGAATCCGGTAGAACCATGAGCTTGGCTTTGATGGAACCGACAAGCTCTCTCATAGATGTGCCCCCGGTAAGATCCACCCTGCCCACACTGCCCGCAAAAAGCGTGTCGCCCGAGATAACCTGATCGTCTATCACAAGACAGATACCCCCCCAGGTGTGTCCCGGAGTGTGAAGAACTTTCGCTTTGAGTGAGCCTATTTCAATCTCGTCTCCTTCCTCGATGTAGCCCTCGATCTGGGGCACCTTCACATCACCGAACTGAGGGAACCTCTGAGCGGATTCGGGCAGGGCCTTGAGCACCGGCTCTTCTTCGGGATGGATGTAAAACCCAACTCCGAGAGCCTCTTTAGCCTGCTGCACGCCCGCTACATGATCTATATGAGTGTGAGTGTTGACTATCTTTGTAATATTTAATCCGGAATCTTGTATCTCTTTTAAAATTTCATCCATCTGCTCGCCCGGGTCGATTAAAATCGCCTCGTTCGTCTCCTCGTCTCCAAGAATATAGCAGTTGGTGAGAAATATTCCTCCCGGTATACATTTAATGATCATAATATTTAAACTCCGTCATATGTATTCAATCCTAAATCCTTCAAATTCACCAGAGTGCGCTTCCCAGTCTACACTGACATGTTTCACGACAGCCTGGGCGGGACCGACACGACACCACTCTAACATACTATCCACATCATCTCCTTTACCCTCGGCCGTTACTTCAACTGAACCGTCAGGGTTATTCCTAACCCAGCCGGTCAATTCCAACTCTTGGGCTTTTTGCTGCGCTGTAGCTCTGAAAAAAACTCCCTGAACTCTGCCGTGAATCAATAGATGCACTCTTTTATTTCCCATGCCTATTGCAGAGATTAACAAAACTGCAATTTAGTGTCAAAGAATAGAAGCGCTACAAAATAATTTATTACTGCTCTCCAAGGAGTTAGGAGCATACATTAAAGAATAGCTTTAATATATACCCTACATTATTTTTTCTGAATATACCAGGGGTGCAATAATTATTTTTATGTGAGCTCCGAGAATAGTCTAAAAGATGTGAGCCTGTAAGTGCATGTTTGACAGTCAAAATGCGAAGGTGTATTTTGTTTAGCTATGAATGAGTATAAATCCTGGTTTAGCTGTATCGACGATGAGTGCGGAGAGACTTATCCGCTTGATGAAATAATTTACCGCTGCAGAAAATGTGAAAATTTACTCGAAGTACAGCACGACATGGAAGCCTTGAAGAAAAAATCCGCACAGGAATGGAGAGATATTTTCGATGACCGCTACAGAAGGCAGCTATGGCCGCACGGAAGCTCGGTATGGGGTAAAAAGGAATGGGTGTGCCCTTATGTAGAAGACGACAATATTGTTTCGATGTACGAAGGGGCTACGAACCTTTTCTGGGCCGAGAGATTCGGGAAGCAGATCGGGATGGAGGACCTCTGGATTAAAATGTGCGGGAACAGTCATACCGGCTCATTTAAGGATTTGGGCATGACTGTGCTGGTATCGGTGGTGAAGCAAATGATGTCACAGGGCAAAGATGTTCCGGCGGTGGCCTGCGCGTCAACCGGAGACACCTCTGCCGCGCTCGCGGCTTACTGCGCCTCGGCAGACATTCCGGCAATTGTGTTCCTGCCTAAAGATAAGGTCTCGATTGCTCAGTTAGTGCAGCCGATTTCAAACGGAGCGCTGGTGCTTTCTCTGGATACGGACTTTGACGGCTGCATGGAGATGGTGCAGAAAGTATGCACGGAAAATAATATTTATCTTGCAAACTCGATCAACTCGCTCAGGATAGAAGGCCAGAAGACAATCAGCATAGAGCTCTGCCAGCAATTTGACTGGGAGGTACCGGACTGGATTATCATACCGGGCGGGAACCTGGGGAATATATCTGCCCTGGGAAAAGGGTTCCTTATCATGAAGGAGCTTGGGCTTATCGACAAGCTTCCCCGGCTGGTGTGCGCTCAGGCCGAGCATGCGAATCCTCTTTACCTGAGCTACCTGAGCAACTTTGAGGAATTCCACCCCGTGAAGGCTAAAAAAACTCTTGCCAACGCAATACAGATAGGTAACCCCGTGAGTGTAAATAAGGCAATAAATATATTAAAACAATTTGACGGCATCGTAGAGCAGGCAAGCGAGGACGAGCTTTCGAATGCCGCAGCGCTTGTAGACAAAACGGGTACTTTCAATTGCCCTCACACAGGGGTTGCTCTCGGAGTATTTCTCAAGCTGAAAGAGAAGAACCTATTCGACTCTAATGACAGGGTAGTAATTATTTCTACCGCTCACGGGCTTAAGTTTGTCGAGTTTAAAATCGGCTACCATAAAAAAGAATTAGAGGGAGTTTACTCAAAATACGCTAACGCCCCCCTTGAGCTTCCGCCTGATTATGACACCGTAAAGGATGCAATCTTTAATAAGATAAATCCAAGTTAATAACAGGACGGACCCGTACGATAAACATTGTAGAAGGTTCAACAATTATGGATTACCGCCTGAGCGGACTATACGCCATTACCGACAGAAATCTCATTTCGAGAGAGTACTTTGAGACGACTGTAGAAAAAGCGGTACAGGGTGGAGTAAAGATGTTACAGCTCCGGGAGAAAGACACCGTCTGGGAAGAAGCCCTGAGGCTGGGCAAAATTATTCTCAAGATTACAAAGAGTTACGGAATTCCTCTTATTATTAACGATTCCCCCGAGCTCGCAAGGAATATCGGGGCGGACGGCGTTCACCTGGGTGAGAACGACTGCTCCGTAGAGCACGCAAGAAGCGTTCTCGGAAGAGATGCCATAATCGGCGTCTCGTGTTACGGGCAGATTGAGCGGGGTCTTAAAGCACAGATGGAAGGAGCCGACTACGTAGCTTTCGGGACACCCTATTTTACACCTACAAAACCGGATAGATCCCCCACACCTTTGGAAGTGCTCAGGGAAGCGAGGGTTGCAATAACAAAAATACCAATATTCGCTATTGGGGGGATTACATCTGAAAACGCCTCACTCATAATGGAAACAGGAGTAGAGGGTATAGCCGTAATCACATCAATATTCGGTTCCGAGGACCCTGAAAAGGCTGCCAGAGAATTGGCCTCTATTATAAAGTGATTCGCAAGTTAGCCCGGGATTTCAGTATACGTCCGAGAAATCTTTCCCCTTTCTTTTAGTACCCACCCTCTCGGCAAGCGCGTGCGTGACAAGCGGCAAAGCAATAGTGGCGTCACAGTAACACTGCACCAGGCTCCCCCTGGGGTCTTCTTTTCCCCACGATACGGCCTCCTCAAACGTGCACCCTGATAGTCCTCCCCACTGAGGCGAGTCGGTTGTAATTTGAACGGCGTATTTATGGGGATAGTATGTCTCCTGATCGCCTGTGCCCTTTCTGTTGAGCCCGGGGTCTCTGTTGGGTACAACCCTGTTCTCGTACATAAGATCGCCCGTGACCGCAAAGAGCTGAATAAAGTCCTTCGGCACTCCGCCCCCTATATAAATTACACCCGTATCTTTTACATCTTCGCCTAGAGTCATAAATTCTGTGTAGTCCTTTATGGCGTCGATAGTGAGGCTAAAGCCTTTACTCTTGGCAATCAGCGCAGCGTCGCCGTAAGGGCTGTCTGCAATTGCGGGGCAGAATACGGGAACGCCGTGCTCAAAAGCCTTGGCTACTATGCTGTCGATTCCTTTAGCGCCTAACCACTTGCCGCATTCATACAGAAACTCCCTTGAGGAATAATTATAATCTTCATTTAGCGTTAGAATGAACTCTGCAAGAAGCTCTGTCATTATAAGATAATCGGTCTCTTTCCCGTATACATCGTAATACCTGTTGAGCCCTTCCTTAAAGAGAAGCTCATTGTCCTCGGTAGGCGAGCCCTGCCAGTAATCAAATCCCATAGCGTCTATAATGTCCTCTGAGATGTTGGCCCCTGTGGGAACCAGTATATCTATGTAGCGGTTCTCAATCAGCCAGTTGATTATCTTCCACTGCCCTGTTGTTGAGAGTGAGCCTGCATACCCGAGCAGAATTGTTACGTCTTCGTCTTTCACCATTTTCTCAAGCACATCTACCACACGAGCCAGGCTCTTTCCCTGAAAACCTGTAAGCGCCATTTCAGAAAGGAGCGCCGAGACTGTTTTCGGGGCGCTGACTTCAATCGCTTTTACCCTATCCCCCAATAGATTTCCGTACCCGGTTTCATTATTTTTTTCATTGGACATGCGATTCACTACCTCCGTTTAATGCAATTTATCACAGTATATAAACTTACGAAGCGTTTGAAGATACCTGAGAGGGTGCAAATTTCAAAAAAGAGGGAATCTGGGCGACAGTGTCTCCCAACTAAATAACTATATTGACCAGTTTTTTGGGAACGACTATGACCTTTCTGGGCTCTTTGCCGGAAAGAAAATTAATAATCTTCTCGTCTGAGAAAGCAGCCTCTTTCATCTGCTCCTGATCGGAGTCGGGGTCCATAGCGATCTGGCTCCTTACCTTTCCGTTTATCTGTACTACCACAGTAATTGCGGCGCTTGAGATAAGCTCCTTATTCCACTGTGGCCAGTGCTTATCGACGAGCGATTCCCGGTAGCCAAGATTCTCCCAGAGCTCTTCCGCAACATGGGGGGCCATAGGGTATAGGAGCCTTGCCATGGACTCTATAGACTCCTTAAGTACTACTTTATCGGCATCCGATTGTGGTTTGAAGCGGGAGGTATCGTTCAATAATTCCATTACTGCTGCTATTGCAGTATTGAACTGAAACCTTTCCAGATCGTCCGTGACCTTCTTTATAGTTTTATGTACTTTTGTTAGCAACTCTTTGGCATCGCCCGACAGATTTTCCGTTTCAGGGGAGCTGCCCTTGAGACCTTCGATATGGGGCATGCTCTCATGGATAAGACGCCAGAGGCGGTTTAGAAATCTGAATGCGCCTTCCACACCCTTTTCACTCCAGTCGAGGTCCTTCTGAACAGGCGCGGCAAAAAGCATAAAGAGCCTTACGGTGTCCGCGCCGTAAATCTTTATCATATCGTCCGGGTCTACTACATTACCAAGAGACTTTGACATCTTAGCGCCGTCTTTAATTACCATCCCCTGTGTCAGGAGGTTAGTGAACGGCTCGTCAAGCTCGCACATCCCGAGGTCTCTCAATGATTTTGTGAAGAACCTTGCATATAAGAGATGTAGAATTGCGTGCTCTATGCCCCCTATGTACTGATCCACCGGGAGCCAGTAAGATACATCGCTCTTACTGAATATAGCTTTATCGTTATCGGGGGAGGCGTAGCGGAGAAAATACCATGAGGACTCGACAAACGTGTCCATGGTATCGGTCTCGCGCCTGCCCTGCGCTCCGCACTCAGGGC
>QIHJ01000420.1 GCA_003229065.1 Candidatus Dadabacteria bacterium | reverse complement strand
GGCGTCTACATTTTCAACCATTATGGATATAGGTGTACCGAGCGTTTTCCCCTCGAACACTCCCGAGAGTATCCGGGCCTTGTCAGGCTCCTTTCTCTGGGTGGTTATCTTGCTCTGCCCGGGGCGCCTCCGGTCGAGTTCAAGCTGAATTTCATCTTCAGTAATCTCTAGCCCCGACGGACAGCCGTCCACAACGACTCCTACCGCCTTGCCGTGAGATTCTCCCCAGGTTGTTATACGAAAAATTGTGCCGAATGAATTGCCGGGCATAGGGATGATTTTATATTAAGCCGTATTAGCTTGCAAATTTACAAGCTAATACGGGTGGTTTTTTATTACGTATAAGTCTGAATCAACCCCGTAATCCGTTTCGGTATTAAACCCGATTCTGCTATAGCATTGAGAAGGCTATATATCGGGGTATATTGTTAGGACTACGACTGAGAGGACTTTAATGGAACTTGAAGAGCTGCTTAAAGACAGAGAATTTGAGGAAGGGGAGAAAAGACTAAAAGAGGCGCTCCGGATAGCACAGAGGGAGTGGGGAAAGCTCGCACTTTCGCTAGAGCTTGCGGGGGATATAGGGGATTTTGACAAAGAGGACTTTATGATCGGGGTAATAGAGGAGGACGTCATAATACGGGAACCTCTAAAGAGCCCGACTAAGTCGGTTTCGTTTTACGCCCCCACTTTCTACCCCATGTACTTTATCGATAACGTTCTCGCTATGGATCAAAAGTTACAGGGCATAGGTTACAGGACTACACAAGCCCTTTATGTATATATCGAGCTTGCAACTAAGGCGGCGGAGAGGCTCGGTCTCATAGGCTCTTTCGCTATGTCTTTTGGCAGCGGTTACGCGCACGTCCGCACCGGATGGATAGCCGAAAAGGGGTATCCGGTGGAAAGGCTTATTTTCGAGAAAATGTTCTTCAGGGACAAAAAGAAACACTTCGAGTGGGATTTTCACTGGACTTCCGTAAGGGAAAGATTAAAGGAAGTCTTCGATAAATGGAGCGCTTGGCAATCGGATGAGGAGCTCTACCTTGGAGAAGTAAAATCCCCCGCAATTGTAAAACCTATGTTGGTCTGATTTCCGGAATATTTGTTTAATTAGTTTAGGCGGTTTTTGACTAGAGAATATCGTCTTCGTACTCTTCAGCCAGATTCTCAAAGCTCGGAACGCCGTGGAGCTCAAGGAAGGCGAGCCTGACTGTGCCTGTCGGGCCGTTTCTCTGCTTGCCGATGATAAGCTCCGCAAGGCCGTCTTTCTCTTCAGCGTTTTTCTTATAAGCGTCAGCTCTGTGTATAAACATCACGACGTCCGCGTCCTGCTCTATAGCGCCGCTCTCTCTGAGGTCCGAAAGCTGAGGTCTTCTGTCGGAGCGGGACTCGGTTTGCCTGGACAGCTGAGACACGGCAATGACCGGTACGCTAAGCTCCTTGGCAAGAGCTTTCAGCGAGCCCGAAATCTCCGCGATCTCCCGCTCCCTCGACTCCACTCTCCTGCTACCTCTCATAAGCTGAAGATAGTCCACTATGATCAGGTCAAGACCCTTGTCCTTCTTTTGTCTTCGGGACTTGGCCCTTATTTCGAGCACTGTAATCGCAGGGGTGTCGTCTATATATATCTTTGCGTGGCTGAATTCATCTGCGGCGTGGACCAGCTTCTCAAGCTCCTCGTCTTTAATATAGCCGCTTCTGATTCCCGAGAAGCTCACTCTTGCTTTATTTGAGAGCATCCTGAGCATCAACTGCTCCTTTGTCATCTCGAGTGAAAAGATGCCTACCGCAAATCCGTGATCGATGGCAGCGTAGGTTGCCAGGTTAAGACAAAATGAGGTTTTCCCGAGCCCGGGTCTTGCCGCTATTATTATCAAGTCCGAGTCCTGCAAGCCCGAGGTCATTCTGTCCAGTTTTTCAAACCCCGTCGCAATCCCGGTGACAAGCTCTTTTCTCTGATGGAGCGTCTCTATTGTTTCAAGCGCGCCCGCGGCAAGCTCCCTTGTGTCGTAGAAGCTCGGCTTTATCTTGTTCTGGGCAATGTCCATTATCCGGTGCTCTGCGTGGTCGAGGAATTCGTCGATATCCACGTTGCCCTCGTTCCCTCTGTGCGCAATGTCGGTCGCAGTCATAACGAGACTTCTAAGAATGCTGGACTCCTTTACGAGCCTTGCGTAGTAGCCCACGTTTTCGGTTACCGGCACGAGCTCGGTAAGATAAGTCAGGTAGCTTGACTCACCCACTTCTTCCATCAGGTTGCCGTTTGTCTTTAAGTGATCGAATAGTGTGAGGAGGTCGATTGGTTTATTGTCCCTGTCAAGATCGATCATCGCGTTGTAGATCTTTCTGTGCGCGTCCTTGTAGAAATCCTCAGGTATCAGGATTTCCAGCACCTGGTTCATTACTGTGCTCTCTATGAGTATCGCGCCGAGTACTGCCTGTTCGGCCTCTTCGTTCTGCGGGAGCGGTCTTGTAAGCATTTCCATGACATTTAATATTAAAACAATTCTCCTGTGGTTTCCAATATCTAGTCTTAAAAGGCGTGTAATTAGAGCCTGTCAATATCCATAGGAAAGCCTTTCTGCAAGGGCTCTATCGAGCCCGGCGCCGATGATTTTTTTCTGCGCGGATTCTACGTCATATCCGACTCTCCTGAATTCAACACTACCCGAATTATCATAGACAATGTAAGACGCTCTTGGGTCACGGTCGCGGGGCTGACCCACGCTCCCGGGGTTGATTAGACACATCACATGCTTCTCAAGTTCTATATATAGACTGCTTTTATCCGGGGGAATCTTATTTACATATATGTTCCTGACCTTTCTATTAGTGCGGGCGTACACAGCGCTCACATGAGTGTGGCCGAAAAAGCAAATCTCCGCACCTCCCAGAAGATCAAACTCAGTCTCAGCTTCATATATTCCGTTTATATATTTATCCGGGTCTGAAATAGCTCCGTGTACAATAATAAATTCCCCATAGTCTTTGTTATCCGGGAGATTATTCAGATATTCTTTATTCCCGTAAGTGAGGTTGTCCCGGGTCCAGAGTGCCGCCTCACGGGCTATGGGATTAAAATTAACTGGCTCTTCAATACCTGCGGCCACTCTATCGTGGTTGCCTTTGATCGAGGTTACGGATATTTCTCTCAGCAGCCCTATGCACTCATTGGGCTCCCCGCCGTATCCGACTATATCGCCAAGAGATATGATTACATCACAGTTATGATTGTCTATGTCGCGTAGAACCGCGTGCAGGGCTTGAAGGTTTGAGTGTATGTCAGAGACAATAGCGTATTTCAAAAAGTTGGGTCCATAAATAAGGCTCTAAGCTATAAGTACTATGCCAATGTCCATGACGTTGGTACCCGTGGGTCCGGTGACGATCAGGTCGTCGAGCTTACTAAAGAACTCATAGGAGTCGTTACGCGCCAGGTACTCTCTTGCGCTTACGTTCGCCGCCCTTGCCCTTAGTCGGCTCTCGCCGTCGCATATAGCTCCCGCAGCGTCTACGGGTCCGTCTATGCCGTCCGTATCGCAAAACAGGCCCACTATATTGTGTCCCATAATCTCCATGCAGAAAGAAAGAGCAGTCTCCGTGCTCCTGCCGCCCTTGCCGCTGCCGTGTATTGTAACCGCGGTCTCCCCGCCGAATATAATGCAGGAGGGTTTTTTCACCGGCATATCGAACCTCTCGATCTCTAACGCGATCGATGCTACCACCTTTGCCACTTCCCTAGCCTCTCCGCTTATCTGGGAAGAGAGCATAAGCGTGTCGTATCCGAGATGGCGTGCCTTTTTCACCCCGGCATTAAGCGATATGTAATTACTTCCGACAATCAGGGTCTCAACTTGCTCTGGATCGAACTCTCCTTCCTTAAGCGTCTCGGGCGCATTTCCGTTGCGTCCCTCTTCCAAGTGGACGACTACATTGGGCGGGATTTGATGGACAATTTCCAGAGCTTCTATAACCCTGCAGGCGTCCTCAAATGTCGACAGGTCGGGCACGGTAGGTCCGGAGGCTATCGCGTCCAGTCTGTCGCTCACCACGTTTGAGAGTATTAGAGTTATGACTCTTGCCGGTAGGGCTTTCTTTAGAAGCCCGCCGCCTTTAATCTGGGAGATGTGTTTTCTTACGGCGTTCAGTCCGTTTTTATCCACCCCTGATGTGAGAAGTGTTTGGGTAGTCTTTCTGATGTCGTCGAGCGAGAGTCCCGGAGCAGGCATTTCAAGGAGCGCGCTTCCGCCCCCTGAGATGAGGAATATCACCAAATCGTCCTTCCCTGCGTTGTCAAGGATGAGTGAAGCTTCTTTTGCGGCGCTCAGGCTTCTTTCATCGGGCACAGGGTGGCTTGATAGGTAGAATCCGAGTTTCGTAAAATTTACACCGGGGTTCGAGTTTGAAACCACAATGCCGCCCGTTAGCCTCTCCCCGAGCGCTTCCTCGAACGCCTCGGCCATTGCCGGAGCAGCCTTTCCGAAGGCGATTGCGTAGACAGACTTAAAATCATCCAGGTTATACTCCTTTTCGCCGACTGTGAGTATGTTCCCTTCAAACGCTATGTGGTCCAATACGCACTTCCTGGGATTGGCCGCTGAAACGGCTTCTTGAAAAATCCTCAGAGCGTGGTCTCTTTCTAGCTCTCTAGTCATTTAATTTCCGTCTGCTCTATTAACGGTCGTGTCAATCTTTTCTGAGCTCTTCTATAACCCGGTCGATTTTTTCCTTGGTCAGGTTCTCAACCATGTCGTCATCGATAAGCATCACAGGCGCTGTGCCGCACGATGCCAGACATTCGGCCTCCATAAGCGTGATCTTTCCGTCAGAGGTAGTGCCGCCGGTGTGTACACCCAGCTTGTCGCACATGTAGTGCTCTACCTGCTCCGCACCCTTCAGCGCGCAAGAGAGGGTACGGCATAGCCATATTACGTGTTTTCCCGGCTCCTTTCTGAAGAACATAGTATAGAAGGTAGCCACGCTCTGTACGTTTGCCGGGGTGAGCCCGAGAATCACCGCCGCCTCTTCCATAGATTCGTTGGTTAAATAGCCCAGCTCATTCTGGATTTCTCTCAAGACCGGTATCAGGGCAGATTGTTTTGTTTCTGATTTCGCAACTATCGAGTCTATTTTCTCTTTAAGCGCTTGGGTCAATTTCATATTTTCGGGCATTTATTCATACTCCGGTTAAGCTCAGGTAAAGGTACCCATAATTAGTTGAATAATCTTACATAGAATAGAACCGTTCGCAAGATTTGGGGATACCTGGGGGGATCAAGTATTGCAGGAAACGAAGTGTTGCAGGAAATCACGTATTGATAGAAACCGAATATAAGGATAAATTTATTTACCGTGTTTTTTCAATACTATGGAAGAATCTATATCCTGGGAATAATCTATTTCCTGGTGTTTTATACATTAAACAGACAGAGAGGCGGCTATGCTCGGAATATTTAAAAAAGTGTTTGACGGTTCATCAAGAGGGAAATCAGCGCTCAGTGCAGAAGAAAGGGAGCTCAGACTCAGGACTGCCACATGCGTCATATTGCTAGAGGCCGCAACAGCCGACCACAACTTATCTCCGGAAGAACAGAAAGAGGTGCTGGATATTCTGACGGCGAGATACAATATGAGTGACGAGGCCGTAGAAGAGCTGATTGAGAAATCAGAGCGGGAAAGGGAGCATTCGACCGACCTCTGGTACTTCACGAACCAAATTAACGAGAACATGGACAATGAAGAGAAGTACAGGTTGATGGAGCTTGTGTGGGAAGTCATTTACTCAGACGGGACTCTCGATAAATTTGAAAATTACGTCGCGCACAAGCTCCAGAATATGCTCAACATCGACCATTCGATATTCATTGAGCTTAAAATGAAGGTCAAGAACGAATGCCAGGCATGAACGGAATACAGAGCCATTACGGGGCACTGTACCTGTTTTATGCCCTAGTTAGCCCAATCGCGCCACGCGTCTGATTACGACTATTCATGGTAGTACTCTTTAATAAGTAAGTTTTAACAGGTAGATATTTCCTATATCGTCACTCTTGGATAAAATATTTTTCCCTGAGGAGCGGGTATCGGATCATATGGAAAATAAAAAGAGAGTTGCCGTCATCGGAGGCCTGAGAACCCCGTTCGTAAAAGCCGGAGGGGATTTCAAGGGGCTGTCTTCGCTTGAGCTGGGCAAGATCGCCGCAAGAGAGCTCATTAACCGGACAGAGATCTACCCGGGTGAAATCGAACAAGTCATATTCGGAACGGTAATCCCTACGATTAAGACCTCAAACCTTGCAAGAGAGATTGCGCTCGGCTCGGGCGTGCCTGCGAGCGTGCCGGCGTTCACGGTAACGAGCGCGTGCGCTTCCGCGAACCAGGCTTTTACCTCTGGTGTCGACAGCATATTATCGGGTAATTCGGACGCAGTGCTCACGGGGGGCGTCGAATCGATATCCGATTTCCCGGTGCTCTTTTCAAAGAAGTTCAGGGATTCGTTCTTCGCTTCCTCAAAAGGAAGTAATATCTTTCAAAAAACCAAACCGTTTTTAAAGATGGGCGTGAGCGATATCGCTCCCGATGTGCCTGCTATTTCAGAGCGCTCGACCGGGCTTACTATGGGAGAAAGTGCCGAAAAAATGGCTATGATACATCAGATAAGCCGTGAGGATCAGGACCGCTTTGCGCACAGGAGCCATGAGCTTTCATCTCAGGCCGCATCGGAAGGGGTGTTTGACGAAGAGATTGTACATACCTTCATACCGCCCGATTTTGAGCGGGTAGCCACGTTTGATAATGCTGTGAGAGAGGGCCTTGAGCTTCAGGCGCTCACGGCGCTTGAGCCCGTTTTCGACACCCGGTACGGCACCATTACAGCCGGAAGCTCCGCTCCTCTTGCTGACGGCGGGGCGGCAATTCTTCTAATGTGCGAGGAAAAAGCGAAGGCGCTCGGGTATAAGCCTATGGGCTATGTGCGCTCCTATGCTTATGGGGCGGTTGATCCGGGGGACGAGCTCCTTATGGGTACGGCGTACTCGACACCCCGGGCGCTTGATCGCGCGGGGCTTACGCTCAGGGATATCGGCCTCGTAGAAATGCACGAGTCCTTTTCGGCACAGGTGCTTTCGAACTTGAAGGTGTTCTCGTCCAAAAAATTCGCCCGGGAGAAACTAGGAAGGAGCGAAGCCATAGGTGAGGTCGATATAAATAAGCTAAACGTATCAGGGGGCTCAATCGCGATGGGTCATCCGTTCGGAGCCACAGGAGGGAGGCTCATTATTACGCTTCTTCACAGGATGGCCAAGAGGAGCGCGAATTTCGGCCTGGTCACACTGTCCGCGGCGGGAGGAATCGGCGTCACTATAGTATTCGAAAAAGAATAGGGTGGGTAAAGGCTAAGATAACATGAACAGCATATCTATTGAACCGCAAAAATCCGGGGTCTCGATCCTCAAAATCAATACTCCAGGAAGTGACGAAAACTTTCTTTCCGAGGACTGTATACAGAGGCTTGAGGAATTCCTGGATACCATTGAAAGACAGATGGATATGGTAGAGAGTGAGGATGAGATAAAAGCCGTGATATTACTTAGCGGAAAAGAGGGGAGCTTTATAAGCGGCCCTGTGTTTAGCGAGTATTTGAATTTTACTTTGGCGGACGAAGGCAGGACATACTGCCTCAGGCTTCAGGACCTGTGTGATAAGATTGAAAATTCCAGGACTCCGTTCGTCGCGGCTATAAACGGGGCATGCCTGGGCATCGGTCTCGAGCTTGCGCTTGCCTGTAACCTGAGGGTCGCGTCCGGAACAAAAAATACGCTCCTTTCTATGAACCAGATTGATTACGGACTTATTCCCTCTGCCGGGGGTATGCAGAGGCTCGCAAAACTTTTGGGGACAAAGCAGGCGCTCGATATGATTCTCTCGGGCGAGCCCATAGACGCCGACGATTCTATGGATATGGGTCTTGTGGACGAGCTTGTGCCGCAGGAGCTGCTCCTAAGGATTTCAGAGGCCCGGGCAATCGAGCTTATAACAAAACACTCGCACCCAAAGAGGTTTAACTTGAAAAACATACCGGGCACGTTGATAAATGAAAATCCGGTAGCGAGAAAGATGCTTTTTAAAAGGATCAGGGGGGATATAAGAGTAGAGAGAGATCACAGTAATAACGCTCAGGTGATGGCGGTAGAGGCGCTTGAGATAGGGATCAATAGTAACAGCAGGGGGCTTCATGCCGAGTCCGTTTACTTCGGAGAGCTTGCTGTGACCACATACGCCAGACAGCTGATCAAGACTGAGATCTCGGCCCAGGAGGTAAAGCACAGCGACCTCTACCTGAAACCCGGTAGTGAAGCTCCGGACAATCTCGAAAAAGCGGCCGTGATCGGAGAATCCTCGGGAGCTATTAAAATGGCCTCACTCCTGGCTGATAAAGGTACGGCTGTGAGACTCCGGTGCTCAGAGGACCGGGCAGCAGGGCGCGTACTTAAAGGGTGCCGTGATTACTTTTCGGATAAATATGAAGATTACGCCATGAAAGATATTATTTTAGAGAAGAAGCTCGACCTCATTAGCGCCACCTTAGGGTATACGGGTTTTAAGAGGGCCCGCATTATTATTGAGTCGGAGCCTGAGGACCTGGAGATTAAAAAGAATGTATTGAGTGAAGCCGAGTCCGTAAGCGGG